>JANLXK010000558.1:0-1694 GCA_031365045.1 Gemmatimonadota bacterium
CGGATGCCACGCCACGGTCAGGATCGTGAGCGTCGACAGCGCCAGGAACCCGACCAGGACCGTGATCGGCTTGCCCAGCCAGCCGGCGAGGGCGTTCGCGAAGAAGCCCGGAAGGATCCCCACCAGTCGAGGCACCAGCTCCCACTGCGACAGCTCGGGATCGAAGGCGCGGGCATCGACCGTGGCGATCGCCCCGATGAAGAACGGCACCAGCACCGCGAGTCCGCCGACGAGGATCGCCGTGCGCTTCATGTCGAGCCGCTCGAGCCACCCGAAGCCGGCCATGGCGACCCCGATGCCCAGCAGCGGCCAGCCGATGGCGCCAAGTCCGAAGTACCGCCACAGGAATTCGCCGACCTCGGCCGGCAAGGTCTTCGGCGCGTGGATGGGCAGCAGCGCCAGGCCGAGCGACAGGCCCAGTACCAGCGCCGCCACCGCCCCGATCCGGCGCTTCGATTCAGGCGTCACGCGGCCTCCTCGGCGGGGGCGATGCGCACCCGGCGCTCGGTGTAGAGCGGCAGGACCGGCGCCGTGTCCGGCACCGCGCAGTGCAGCACGTCGTCACCGCTGCCGATCTGCTTCAGCGCCTGCCCGCTGGCGCTCGTGGTCAGCGGCCGCTCCCACCGGTGGCCATAGCGGCGCACCAGGTCGAGCGCGGCGATGGCGGCGTCGTTCAACCCGCGCCACTTCCGGCGCCCGCCGAGGGCCGCCTCGGCCAGCCGGCCGGCGCAGTAGGCGTCATCGAGTGCGAACGATCCCTCGCGGCCGCTGCAGACGATGAGCAGTTCCCCCCGCGCCTCGACGAGCGCCCGGAGCCGTGCGCCCAGGACGCTGAAGTTGGCAGCGCTCCCGAGGAGGACGGTCTGGGCCCCCTGGACGGCGAGGAGGGCGCGGGTGCCGTTGGTCGTGGTCATCACGAGGAGTTTACCACCCACCGTGGCCGGAGTCATTTCGAGGGGAGAATTGCCGAGCGGGAATCCGTCGATCTTCCGCCCGCCACGTTCGCCGCCGAGCAGGACGTCCTCGGGGCCGAGGGTGCGGGCGAGCTGCATCGCCTCTTCGGTGGAGCCGGCCGGCACGACCGCGCGTGCACCGGCCTGGAGCGCGGCGCACGCGGTGGTGGTGAAGCGCAGGATGTCCACGACCACCACCGTCCGCCCGGCCGCGTCACCGGGCGCGAGGTCCGCGGGCGCGAAGGCGACGTCGAGCCTCATCCCTCGGGCTTGAGGAGGTGTGACTCCCGCTCGAGGAACTTGGTGTCGACCTGGCCCGCCACGAACTCGGGATGCTGGAGCACGCGGACCAGGAACGGGATGGTGGTGGTGACCCCTTCGAGTACGAAGGTCTCCAGCGCGTTCTTCATCCGGGTGAGCGCCTCGGCCCGGCAGTTGCCGTGGACGATGACCTTGGCCAGGAGCGAGTCGTAGAACGGCGGCACCTGGTACCCGGCGTAGACGTGGCTGTCCACCCGCACGCCGGGACCGCCGGGGGGATGGTACGCCGTGATCGTCCCGGGCGACGGCTGGAAGTTCCGGTACGGGTCCTCGGCGTTGATGCGGCACTCGATCGCGTGGCCGCGGAGCTTGAGCCCGTTACCGAGCCAGGAGAGCGGTTCGCCGGCCGCGACCCGGATCTGCTCCTTCACCAGGTCGAAGCTGGTCACCATCTCGGTGACCGGGTGCTCCACCTGGATG
>JANLXK010000559.1:0-5478 GCA_031365045.1 Gemmatimonadota bacterium
GATGATTTCGTGAAGGCGATCGGGGAGGAGTTGCGATGAGGCGTGTTGGGTGTTGGGTGTTGGGTGTTGCGATTCTCGCCGCCATTCCGAGCGTGGGGGGTGCCCAGGTGGTCGCCCCTGTGGACTCGGGTCAGCTGGCACTCAACACGCAACACGCAACACCAGACTCGGTCCGTCGCCCCACCACGCCGATGGGCGCGATGTTCCGGAGCTTTCTGATCCCCGGCTGGGGGCAGGCGGTGTACGGCCGGAAGGTCACCGCCGGTCTGATGCTCGGCGTCGAGGGGCTCTCCTGGGGGATGCTCCTCAAGGTGCAGAGCGAGGCCCGCTACATCGAGGACACCAATTCCCCTCGCTGGCACGCCAAGCGGCAGGAATCACAGGACTGGTTCACCATCCTGGTCTTCAACCACCTGATGTCGGGGCTCGAAGCCTACGTGTCGTCGCATCTCTATGACTTCCCGGGCGACCTCCAGATGCAGGCGCTTCCGACCGGGGGGATGGGCGTGGGTGTGACCCTGCCGATCGGCCGCCGATGATCGCGCGCGGACCGATCGGGATCTTCGACTCCGGTATCGGCGGCCTGACGGTCACCGGGGCCATCCTGCACGCACTCCCCGGTGAGTCTACCATCTATTTCGGCGACACGGCGCGGGTGCCCTACGGCCCGAAGAGCCCCGAGACGGTGCGACGGTACTCCCTCGAGATCCTCCACTGGCTGGTGGGGCAGGGGGTGAAGCTCGTCACCGTGGCATGCAACACCAGCACCGCTCACGCGCTCGAGGCGCTCCGGGCCGAGTCGCCGGTACCGGTGATCGGGGTGATCGAACCCGGAGCGCGGGCGGCGGTGCGCGCCTCGAAGACGGGGCGGATCGGGGTGATCGGCACCGCCGGCACCATCGCGAGCGGGGCCTACACCCGCGCGATCCGTGCCCTCCGGGCCGACGCCGTGGTCGAGGCGGATGCCTGTCCGCTCTTCGTGCCGTTGGTCGAGGAGGGGTGGTTCGACCATCCCGCCACCGAGCTCGTCGCCCGCGAGTACCTCGTGCCGATGATCGCGGCCAAGGTCGACACCCTCGTGCTGGGCTGCACTCACTACCCGCTGCTCAAACCCCTCCTCGCGCGGGTGATGGGGCCCGGGGTGCAGCTGATCGACAGCGCCGAGGAGACTGCCCGCGCGGTCGAAGCGGTGCTGGCGGAGCAGGGGCTCTCCCAGCCGAAGGGAGGGGGAGTGACGCATCGCTTCGCGGTAAGCGACGACCCCACGCGCTTCACGGCGGTGGGGTCACGGTTCCTGGGCGAGCGGCTGGCGGAGGTGGAGGTGGTGTCGGTCGAGAGGACGTAGCGGCGCGGCCCGTTGCGGCGGGGCTTGCCCCGCATTCGCTCGATCGGCCGTGATGGTCGCACATTGGAGCGATGCTTGGCCGAGGGCCGCGCGCCCCGCGCGGCCTTTTTTCGATGTCAATTGCCCCAGCCCAGGCCGGGCCAGAGGCCCGGCCCTCGGCCGAACATCACACCGGGTAGATCAAGATCACGAGTGTCTGCCGGCAGCAGGCGACGTGTGGCCCGTGCGGCCGTGATGGTCGCACATTGGAGCGATGCTTGGCCGAGGGCCGCGCGCCCCGCGCGGCCTTTCGATGCCAATTGCTCCAGCCCAGGCCGGGCCAGAGGCCCGGCCCTCGGCCACGCCTCAGGAACTGTATTGACGGAGCTCGACCGCGCCCGCACTCACCACCGCGTAGTTGAACCCATCCAGCCACGCGCCGGGATTGAGATAGACCTTGCCGGGGGCCATCTCCTGGTTCGCCGGGATATGGGTGTGCCCCATCACGATCATGTTGAGCCCCGGCTGGGCGGTGAGCCGGGCGCGGGCCCAGGCAGCCTGGCGTTCCGAGGCCGCCTGGAGGATCGCGGGGTCCACCACCGTGTTGCCCAGGTGGCTCGTCATCTGGTCGACGAAGCGGCAGGCGAGATCGGGGTGCAAAAGTCGAAAGGCGCCGAGGAGGACCGGGTTCTTGGTGAGATGAAAGAGCATCCGCGCCGACCAGTGCCGGTCGGTGATGCCGTCGCCGTGGATGGCCAGCAGCTTCCGGTACCCGACCTCGAATTCGAGCTCGAGCGGGGAGAACCGGATCCCCATCTGGTCCCAGAAGGTGCCGCCCCAGCGGTCGTGGTTGCCTCCGGTCATCACGATCGGCACCCGCTGACGGAGGTGCTCCAGCGCGGCGGCGCACCGAAAGGCCTGACGGGGGATGACCCGCTTCCAGGCGAAGAAGAAGTCGTAGATGTCGCCATTCAGGAGGAGGGCGTCGCCCAGAGCGGGGACCTCATCGAGGAAGTCGAAGAACGCCTCCTCGGCGGCGGCGGGGCAGGCGCCGAGGTGCACGTCCTGCACGATGACGAGTTGGTGGCCGAGCATGGCGAGAAAGGTAACGAGTGTTGGGTGTTGCGTCTTGCGTTATGGAGGGGTGCCGGGGCCACTCATCCCGGCTAACTTCTGGGTGGGGCACGTCCGTTCTCTCAACACCCCACACCCAACACGCAACACTCCTTCCAGGGGCGAGACGTGCAAGTAACCACCACCCACCGCGTCAACTACTCTGAAGTGGACCAGATGGGCGTGGTCTACCACGCCAACTACCTCGTCTGGCTCGACGTGGCGCGGTGCGAGCTCCTGCGGCAGGCGGGGATGAGCTACAAGGAGCTGGAAGCGAAGGGGTTCTTCCTGGTGGTGAGCGAGGCGCGGCTTCGCTACAAGCGTGCCGTGCGGTATGACGACGAAGTGCGGGTGAAGTGCTGGGTCCGCGAGGTCGGGAGTCGAAAGGTGGGGTTCGGGTACGCCATCGAGCAGGTGGAGAGTGGCGAGCTCCTTGCCACCGCGGTCATCGAGCTTGTCTCCCTCTCCCACACCTTCCAGCCGACCCGGTTGCCCCCGGAAGTGTCGCAGATGCTCCCGGTCACGGCCGATCCCATTCGAGTGGACTGAAATGAACGTGCCACAAGGTCGCGGGTCGCGGGTCGCGGGTCGCGTCATGATCGCGGTGGTCATGCTGTGCGGCGCCGCAGCGCCCCAGCGCCTCAGCGCCCAGGCGGAAGCGATCGTCAATCGCCTCGCCCCCATCCTCGCGGCGGAGGACGCGCGCGACTTTCAGCAAGGGCTCCTCGGCGGGGCCTTGATCGATCCCGACACCTTGGTCCGCCGCACCGCCATCCGGGCCCTTGGCCGGATCGGCGACGGTCGCGCCGTGCCGCTCCTCCTTCCGGTCCTCACCCAACCGGATGTCGCCGATCTCCACGCGGAGACCGCCTTCGCGCTCGGGCTCCTGCGTGACTCCACCGCGGTCGGTGGACTCATCGCCTGGCTGCAGGGACCGCTCCCCCTCCGGCCGACCGGCGTGGACGAAGGGATCCTGGCCCTCGCCCGCATCGGCGGCCCCGAGGCCGCCCTCTTCGTCGGCCAGGTGCTGCGCGACCCCTCGGTGGTCCGGGGCGACAGTGGTCACCGCGCGTTCGGGGCGGCGGTGCGTGAGTCATGGCGCCTCGGACGGCTCGCACCGGTCGCCGCCCTCATCAGCGCGGCCCACGAGGCGGCCACAAGGGGCCCCGCGGTCTATGGGCTCTCCCGGCTGCGGGCCAAGGAGGCGGGGACCGTCTTCCTCGAGGAGGCGGGCAGCGCCGATGCCAGCGTCCGCCAGGACGCAATCCGTCCCCTCTCGAAGAACTTCGCGCACGATGCCGCGCTCGGCCCCACGACCGTCACCTCCACGCTCCGCCGCGCCCTCGGCGACCTCGATCCCGGCGTCCGCATCAACGCCCTCCGCGCTCTCGCGACCTGGCGCGACTCGACCTTCTCGGTCGACGTGGTCCCGCTGCTCGACGACCAGCTCGTCAACGTCCAGGTCACCGCCGCCACCGCTCTCGGCCAGCTGGGAGGGAGCGCCGCGACCGCGGGGCTCAAGCGGATCCTCGATGCGCGCCGCCCCTGGGCGCTCCGGCGTGAGGCGCTGCTGGCGCTGGCGCACGCTGACCCCGAGGCGTTCCGCGTCGTACTTCCCGGGTGGACCGGTTCCACCGACTGGCGCGACCGCGCCGCCGCCGCCGAAGGGATGGCTCTGATCGCACCCACCACCCTCGGCATTTTCCTGACCGATCCCGATGCCCGGGTGGTCAATGCCGCACTGCAGGGGTGGGGAACGGCGATCACCGGTCCCGAGCCCTCCCTGGTCGGGGCCGCACGGATCCGCCTCACCGACGGGGACGCGATGGTCCGCGCGACCAGCGCCGAGATCGTGGGCCGCGCCGCCGACGGTCACGACGTGCCGGCCTTGGCCGAGGCGTGGCGCCGTGCCGCACGCGATTCCTTTCCCGACGCAGGGCAGAGTGCCCTTGGCGCGCTCCACGCCATCGCCCAGAGTGCCGATTCGGCGACGGTACGCGCATTCATCGCCACTACCCCCGCCCCCGCCGATCCCCTGCTGAAGGGATGGGCTGAGGCCAATTGGCCCGAACTCTCCGAGCATTGGGGGTCGAGTCGCCCGATCGACACCGGACGGACGCTCGAGGACTATCGGACCCTCGCCCGTCAGTATCTCGTGGCGATCGACTCCACCCGGTTCCCGCAGGTGACCATCGAGGTCGTCACCCGCGGGCTGATCGTGGTGGAACTCTACGGTCCCGAGGCCCCGCTCACGGTGGCCAACTTCCTCCGGCTGGTGGATCGGGGCTATTTCGACGGGATCCGCTTTCATCGCGTCGTGCCCAACTTCGTGATCCAGGACGGCGACCCGCGCGGAGACGGCAACGGCGGTCCGGGCTGGTCGATCCGTGACGAGATCAACCGCCGGCGCTACGACGCGGGGACGGTCGGAATGGCACTCTCCGGTCCCGACACCGGTGGGAGCCAGTGGTTCATCACCCTTGCGGGCGAGCCGCACCTCGACGGCGGGTACACCGTCTTCGGCCGCGTCCGGGGCGGGACCGCCAACGTACTGAAGGTGGTGCAGGGGGATCAGATCCGGCGGATCCACCGGTGAGCCGCACGGACGCACGGGCGCACGGGCGCTCGGACGCACGGACGCACGGTCGCACGTTGTGGGGCGGGTGCATTCTTGTGCTGGTGTGCGTCTGTGCGCCCCTGCGCCTCTGCGCCCAATTCACCGTCTTCGGCCAGAACAAGGTCCAGTACCGCACCCTCGAGTGGCGGATCGCCAAGGGGCCGCACGTCGACCTCTACTTCTATCCCGAAGAGGCGGCGCTCGCCCCCACGGTGCTGCAGTGGGCCGAGGAGACCTACGACTCGTTGGCGCTCCGGTTCAGCTGGGAGCTGACCCAGCGGGTACCGCTCATCGTCTACGCCTCCCACAGCGACTTCGAACAGACCAACGTCCTTCCCTTCGTGCCCCCCGAAGGGATCCTCGGGGTCACCGACTTCCTCAAGCATCGCGTCACCCTGCCGTTCCGCGGCAACTACGCCGAGTT
>JANLXK010000562.1:0-8504 GCA_031365045.1 Gemmatimonadota bacterium
CCGCGACCCGCGACCCGCGACCCGCGACCCGCGACCCGCGACCCGCGACCCGCGACCCTACCGACCCCGTAGTTGCACATCGCTCCGAGCGGTCGCACCGATGCCGAGCACCAGCGTCTGCGACACGAAGCCGTCGAGCTGGACGCGGACATACTCGGCCTCGCAATTCTTGAGCGGCCAGGCGTCGAAGCGCAGGACGTAGTCGCCATGTTCGTCGGAGACCGTCGTGTACTGCGTGCCGAGTACCTGCAGCGTCGCGCCGACCAGGGGGTCGGTGGTGCCGAGGCTGTAGACCCGGCCGGTCACGACGCCCCAATCCATCGGGTCGGTGGCGCTCCGCGGCGGCCCGGGTTGGCAGCGGGGGGTCAGTGCCGCCACGCTCGGCGGCTGTTGCCACGCGGGCGCTGGCTCGGTGGTGGCGAGGGGCGATCCGATCCGTCCCCCGCGAAAGGCGATGCTTGGATTGTGGCGGCGCGGCGATGGCGCGCTGGCCCCGCCGTCGGCCGGGACGTTGTCCTCAATGGATGGTGCGCCGTCGTCGCCCTTCGGGGCCGTGCGATCGGTGGTCTCGACGGGGGGCGGCGGGGGAGGGTCCTCGACCTTGGGAAGCTGCGCGGGCTGCTTCACGCGGGAGCGGCCGTCATCCTTCGAGGGGGCCGGGGGAGGGAGGAAGACCATTCCCACCTGGCGCGCCCTTCTGGTCGCGATCTCCACGCTGTCCGCCTGGGGGCGGAGGAGGAAGGCGGGGCGTGCCTCATGCCAGAGCACCAGCGACAACAGCGTCCCGTGGATCAGGATGCTGGTCACCATGCCGACCCAGGGCCGGTGTCGAGGTGCTTCGGTGGTCAGGGCCGGCGGTACAGGAGGTCGCATGAAGCGCGAAATCTACCTAGGGTTAGCTTGCTAATGATGCAACCTGACACATGAACGCCACGTAGGGGTCGCATGGCGCAAGCTCCGGACCAGCTGTTCCTCGAGTTCCAGCGCGTTCTGGCCGGCCAGTACTCGCTCGATCATGAGCTCGGGCGGGGCGGAATGGGGGTGGTGTACCTGGCGCGGGACGTGGCGCTCGACCGTTCCGTGGCCATCAAGCTCCTCCCGCCGATCCTCGCCGCCCAACCTGCCTTCCGTGAACGGTTCCTGCGCGAGGCCCGTACCGCCGCCCGACTCTCCCATCCCCATGTCGTCCCGATCCACACCGTCGCCGAACGCGAGGGGTTCGTCTACTTCGTGATGGGGTACGTCCCGGGTCGGACACTGGGACAGCGGGTCCGCGACAATGGACCACTCCGTCCCGACGAGGCGGCCCGTATCCTCCGCGAAGTCGCCTGGGCGCTCGGCTACGCGCACGCACAGGGGGTGGTCCATCGTGACGTAAAGCCCGACAACATCCTGCTCGAAGAACCGTCGGGGCGGGCGATGGTGACCGACTTCGGGATCGCGCAGGTGGCGGACGCCGATCCGATCAGTGGCGGGCATCGCGCGGGGACCCGTGGCTTCATGAGTCCGGAACAGACGGACGGCGCACCACTCGACGGCCGGAGCGATCTCTATGCGCTCGGACTCGTCGGGGTGTACGTGCTGACCGGTGGTGGTGTTGCCGAGGGAGAGGATGCCGAACGGGCGCTCGCCGTCGCGCCGGGATGGCTGCGGCAGGCGCTCGGCCGCTGCCTTGAGGAGGATCGGGAGGAACGATTCGCCGATGCTGGTCTCCTGGCCGAGGCGCTGGTGCCGCAGAGTGTCGCGGTCACCGAGATGCCGACCGCGCTCCGGGTCTGGCTCACCCGGACCCAGCCGCTGGCCATCGTGGCGAGTCTGTGGAGCCTCTTCATGCTGGTCGGCGCGGTGATGATGGGGATCCAGGTGGCCCGTGGCACCCTTCCGTTCTCGAAGCTCATCTGGCAGGCGGTCTTCTTCACCGCGCCCTGGGCGGTCCTCGGTCTGGCGCGACTGTTCGAGACCCGGCGGGCACTGGCCGCCGGGTACGACCTCGCCGACCTGCGCGCGGCCGCGACGGCCGAGGCGGCGCGAAAGCGGGAAGAGTTCGCCTACGAGGCCGCCAAGCCGACGCTGATCGGCCGGGTGGCGAGGTACCTGGCGATCCTCTCGATCGGGTCGCTGCTCGGGTTCGCCGCGTTGGAGGCCGTCGGGGCGATCGCCCTTTCCAATGCGCTCATGAACCGGATCGGCATCGGGCTCGCGCTCTTCGCCGCCGTCAGCGGCGTCGTCGGGATCGTGATGCCGGGGCGGTGGTCCGAGCGGGACGTGCCGAGCGACCTTGGCGCGCGGTTCTGGAAGAGTCGGTTCGCTGGGTGGGTCACCCGGATCGCAGGGCTGGGGCTCGGCCGTCGTGCGCGGGCCGCCGATGCGATGCACCGCCCGACCGAAGTACTGCTGGCCGACGAACTTGAAGCACTCTTTGAGGGACTCCCCGGCGAGTTGCGCCGGGGACTCGATGATGTCCCCAAGACCATCAAGCGACTGACCGCGAGCGCCGAATCGCTCCGGGCCCAAGTGGACGCGGCGCGCGCCCTCGGGCAGGCAGCAGAGCACCAGCAGCACAAGATGATGGAAGCGGTGGCAGCGCTCGAGACCCTCCGGGTCGGTCTGCTCCGGCTCCGGGCGGGGACGGTCTCGTTGGATGGCTTCACCACTGACCTCGATGCGGTGCGGGCGGTGGGGGAGCGGGTCGACCTCCTGGTCGATGCCAGGAGAGAGGTGGACCAAGCACTCCCGAAGCGGGCGCTCGACACCCCGGCCTGAGCCGAGGCGGGGCGGGTATTGACGAAATGTCGGCGGCGTGCTAGATAACTAGCACGCTGCTGTTTTTTTAGCACTAGATCCGTGAGGCTCCGATGACCTTGCCCCGCCTGACCCGCCGCGAACGCCAGATCATGGACGTGCTCTTCCGCCAAGGAGAGGCGACCGTCGCCGATGTCATGGAGGCGCTGCCTGATCCGCCGGGCTATTCGGCGGTGCGGGCCACGATGCGCATCCTGGAAGAGAAGGGGCACATCCGGCACCGCGAGGATGGGCCGCGCTACGTGTACCTCCCCAGGCTCGAACCGCAGCGGGCCCGTCGGGCCGCCCTGGAGCACCTCCTCGAGACCTTCTTCGCCGGGTCGGCGGAGCAGGCGGTGATGGCGTTGGCCGAGCTGGCGGACGCCGACCTCACGCCGGATCAGTTGGTGCGCCTGGCGGACAAGATCCGGAAGGCGGGGGAGGAGGGGCGATGAACGTGCTCAGCTTCACCGGCCCCGCCGGTCTGGTCGTGGACGCGGTGTTGAAGGGGACCCTCTTCCTGGCCCTCCTCTTCCTCGCGAGCCCGCTGCTCCGGAAGCTCTCGGCCGGGTCGCGGCACCTCGTCTGGGGCACGGGGCTGGTGCTGTTGGTGGCCCTGCCGCTCATCAGCCGAGTGATGCCTTGGCACATCGGGGTGCTCCCGGCGGTGGCCCGCGCGAAGGTCGAAGCGCCGAGTGTGGCGCCGGAGCATTCGGTCACCGCGGCGCTGACCGTTGGTGTCAACTCGAACGAGGCCCCGGGCGCTGGCGTGAAGGAGATCGGTGTTGCGCCGGAACAGTCCACCCCGGCCTGGTATACCTCCATCGATCTCGGGACGGCCTTCGTGTCGATCTGGGCGCTCGGGTTCGTGCTGGTGCTGCTGCGGCTCTGGCTGGCCCGCCGCTCGGCGCAGCAGCTGCTGGCCGGCGCCCGCTCCGTCTCCGGTCAGGATTGGGATCGCGCTGCCATTCGCGCGGCGGACCACCTGAGCCTGGACGACCTGCCGGCGCTCCGGATCTCCTCCGAACTTCCGCTCCCGATCACGCTCGGGGTCCGTCATCCGACGATCCTCCTCCCCGAAGAGTCGGAGCAGTGGCCGGAGCCGCGTCGGAGCTCGGTGCTCCTCCACGAGATGGCGCACATCCGCCGGCGCGACGTCGTGACCCATCTCGCCGCGCGGCTGGCCTGCGCCGCCTGGTGGTTCCACCCGCTGGCGTGGCTCGCTCTCACCCGCTTCCGGCTGGAGAGCGAGCGTGCCGCCGACGACCTCGTGCTCGCCGCGGGCCGGCGCGCCAGTGAATACGCCCAGGACCTTCTCGCAGTGGTGCAGGAGGCCGGACGGGTCGGCGCTCCGATCCACGCGCTCGCCATGTCGCAGCGTGCCGACTTCGAAGGCCGTCTGCTCGCCATCCTGGAACCTGGCGCGTCGCGCCGTGGAGTGACCCCGATGACCGCGATCCCGCTGGTACTGGTCGTTTCCCTCGCCGCGCTGCCATTCGCCGCCATCGGGCCGGCGGTCCCTCCTGTGCCGTCGGTGCCTCCGGTGTCCGTGCTGCCCACGGTGAGCACGCCGCCACGCCACGAGTCTCCCGCGGTCCCAGTGGTCCCGGCCGTTCCGGCGTCACCTTCCCGGACGGCGACCTCTTCGGCCCGCTCGATCGTGGTGGCCGGAGCGCTGGTGACCGCACTGCAGGACGCGGATGTCGCAGTGCGGCGGGCTGCCGTGCACTCCCTCGGCCAGTTGGGCGATACCACCGTCGTGGCCGCGTTGACGCAGGCGCTCGCCAACGACACCGATGAGGGGGTCCGTCGCGCCGCGGCCTGGGCGCTGGGGCAGCTGGAGCAGGCCTCGGCGGTGCCCGCGCTGAGTGCCGCGCTCCGCCACGATCGCGATATCGAGGTCCGGCGGAACTGCGCCTGGGCCCTCGGCCAGATCGAGGACGCGTCGGCGGTCGATGCGCTCGGCTCCGTGCTGGGTGATCCCGATGCGGAGCTCAGGAAAAAGGCGGTCTGGGCGCTGGGGCAGATCGAAAGTGCCCGTTCGGTCCCGCTGCTCATCCCTGTCCTGCGTGACGCTGATCCGGAAGCGCGGTCACAGGCCGCGTGGGCGCTCGGCCAGATCGAAAGCAAGGATGCGACCGAGGCGCTCTCGAACGCCGCCTCGGATTCGAGCCGGGAGGTCCGGTCGCAGATCGCGTGGGCGCTCGGCCAGATCGAAGACGCGCGCGCCCTACCGGCGCTGACCCGCCTCCTGCGCGATCCGGTGGCGCAGGTGCGGAAGCAGGCGGCGTGGGCGCTGGGCCAGCTCGAGAACACGGAGGCGGTGCAGCCGCTGGCCGGGGCGCTCCGCGACAGTGACCCCGAAGTGCGCACCCAGGCGGCGTGGGCGCTCGGGCAGATCGAGGATCCCTCGGTCGCTTCCGCGCTCGATGGGGTGCTGCGTGACGACAACAAGGATGTGCGGAAGAACGCCGCGTGGGCGCTGGGCCAGATCAACCTGCGCACCATCCCGCCCGGCCTGATCACCGCGTTCGAGGACGGTGACGCCGACGTCCGGAAGAATGCGGCCTGGGCCGCCGGCCAGGTCGAGGATCCGGCCGCGATCATGGGGCTCACCAAGCTCCTCTCCGACAGCGACCGAGACGTGCAGAAGACCGCGCTCTGGGCGCTCGGGCAGATCGACGATCCGCGCGCCCTCGAAGGGGTGACGAAGCTGCTCCGAAGCAGTGATGCTGAACTGCGCCGGGCGGCCGCACAGGCGCTGGGCCGGGATCATTGAGGGCGCTACCGATGCCGCGCGCGCGCCGACTGGTGCTGGGGCTCTTGACCCTCGGGGTGGCGCTGTCGCTCACGCTCCCGGACAGGGGGATGGCGGCCCAATCCCGAAGCCCGGCCGATCTGGCCAACGTGCAGGCCCTCCTCGAGGGGATGCGGGGGACCGCCCCGATCCCGTGCGGCCTCGCATTTACGATGATGGAAGGGAATGGATGGGGAAACCGCTCACCCGGGCACGCCGCCGACTCGGATCCCGCGGTGGAACGGATCCGCGACTGGCTCGAGCGCCCGATCACCGATCCGGCGGTCGTGCCACTCCTCCGAACGGCCCTTGCCCCGGGCGACGCCTGCGTGCGCCAGACCGCCGCACGCTTGCTCGGGCGGACTCGGCATCCACGCGCCATCACCGCCCTGGCCGACGCGCTCCGTGATGCGGACCACACCACCCGCGCCCTCGGCGCGCTCGGGCTGGGCTTCTCGGAGGGGCCTGGGGTGTTCGAACCATTGGTGGGGGCGCTCCGGGACAGTGAAGCGCCCGTGCGGGCCAACGCCGCGCTGGCCCTCGGGCACCTGGGCGACCACCGCGCAATGTCGTCGCTGGTGCCGCTGCTCAAGAATGACCGGGCCCCCTCCGTCCGTCAGGCGGCGGCGTTGGCGCTGGGCGAGCTCGATTGACGCAGTGCCGTCGGGCGGTGGAATGCACCGGCTCGCGCAGAATGGGTGACGGACGGCGGAGCGGGCGTACCTAAGGTGGGGGTGACCCTTCAGGGAACACCCCATGCTCGCCCGTATCCGCGCCGCCGCGGTCCTCGGCATCGACGCCTACCTTGTCGACGTCGAGGTCGACATCACCAATGGATTGCCGTCCTTCTCGACGGTCGGTCTCGCGCACGGTGCGGTCCGCGAGGGGCGTGAGCGGATCTTCCCGGCGCTCGCCAACGGCGGGTTCCGGGTGCCACTCAAGAAGATCACGGTGAACCTGGCCCCGGCCGACGTCCGCAAGGACGGGTCGGCGTTCGACCTGCCCATCGCGGTCGGATTGCTCGCCGCAAGTGCCGTGATCCCGGACGACGCGCTTGGGAAGACGGTCTTCCTCGGTGAACTCGGCTTGGAAGGGGACCTGCGGCCCGTCCGCGGCGCCCTCTCGATGGCGGTGGCGGCGCGGGCGGCGGGGTGCACCACGCTCGTGGTACCGCACGCCAATCTGTCGGAGGCCGCCGTGGTCGAGGGGATCGACGTGGTGGGTGCGCGGAGCCTCCTCGAGGTCATCGCCCACCTGACCGGGGAGCACCCGATCGCCCCCACGCGGCTCGACCTGACCGCACTGATGGCCGACCGGCGGGACGACGTGGTGGATTTCAGCGACGTGCGGGCGCAGGCCGCGGCCAAGCGGGCCTTCGAGGTCGCGGCGGCCGGAGGGCACAACGTCCTGCTGATCGGCCCGCCCGGATCGGGAAAGACCATGCTCGCCCGCCGGCTCCCGACGATCCTCCCGGCGCTCACCCTCGCCGAAGCGCTCGAGACCACCAAGATCCACAGCGTGGCCGGGCTCCTCGCTCCCGGACAGGCGCTCTCGGCCGTCCGCCCCTTCCGGGCGCCCCATCATACGATCAGCGACGCCGGACTCATCGGGGGCGGGTCCAATCCGCGCCCGGGCGAAGTGAGCCTCGCGCATCACGGGGTGCTCTTTCTCGATGAGCTGCCTGAGTTCCGCAAGAACGTGCTCGAGGTGATGCGCCAGCCGATGGAGGACGGCCACGTGACCCTCTCCCGGGCGGCGGTCTCGCTGACCTATCCGGCACGGTTCATCCTGGCCGCGGCGATGAATCCCTGTCCCTGCGGCTGGTACGGCGACCCGGTCCGTCCCTGTCGCTGCGGCGCGGACGGGGTCCACAAGTATCTCTCGCGGATCTCGGGGCCGTTGCTCGACCGGATCGACATCCACCTCACGGTGCCGGCGGTGCAGTGGCAGGACCTGGCGGGCACCGAACCGGGGGAATCGAGCGCGGCGGTGCGGGGGCGCGTGGAGGCGGCGCGCGCACGGCAGCGGGAGCGCTTCGCCGAGCGGCCGGGGGTGTTCGCCAACGCGCACATGACCGCGCGCGACCTCCGGCGGTGGTGCAAGGTGGAGCCCAAGGTCGAGGAGCTGCTCCGGGTCGCGATCACTCGACTTGGCCTGAGTGCGCGCGCCTATCATCGCGTGCTCAAGCTGGCCCGCACCATCGCCGACCTGGCGGGAAGCGACGCCATCGAGCCCGCGCACGTCCGCGAGGCGATCCAGTACCGGACCCTGGATCGAGCGGAGGCGTTCGCGGGCTAGATTGGTCGTCATGCGAACGACAGCGCTGGTGCTTCTCCTCGCGATCCTGGGCTGCAGCGGGTCACGGCCCGATGGCCTCGCCACCGAGCTCCGAGGCATCATCCTCCAGCAGGCGACGCGGCATCCCCAGCTGGCGCCCGAGGACCTGTACAAGCTCCTCCATCAGGCTGCGATGGGGAGCGAGCACGCCATGGCCGACAGCGCAGGCGTCCGTGCCTGGATGACCAACGAACTCGCGACGATGGGGGAGGGGACCGCCGAGCCGATGGTCGATACCATTGCGCCCGGGGGCCGAGTGGTGCGGGTGCACCTCCGTCCTTGGGTGGCGGCCGGCCGCTCGACCGACTCGCTGGTGCACGCCTTCATCGCCACGGCCCGGGCGGTTCCGCAGGACACCCTGATGCTGGCCCGTGCTCTGGCCGTGGCCGACTCCCTCGTGGCCGAGGGTAAGCTTCCGTTCACGGTCGAGCTGTGGCGTGCCCTTGTGACCTCGGCGCGAGCGGGCGGGTACCAGGCGATCCACCATTCTCCGGTCTACGAAGCCGCCTATCATCCGGCCTATCGGGTGCTGGCTGGGGGTCTTGTCCCCTAGGCCTCATGCGCCCTTCACGATCCGCCGACGGCCAAC
>JANLXK010000005.1:0-4593 GCA_031365045.1 Gemmatimonadota bacterium
CCGCGACCCCCTTCCCCCTCACCCCTTACCCCTCACCGACCATGCCATTCTACCACACCCTAGGCTCCATCCCTCGCAAGCGCCACATCGTCTTCCGGAAGCCCGACGGCGGTCTCTACGCCGAGGAGCTGATGGGGCACGAAGGCTTCGTGGGGACCTCGTCGCTCCTCTATCACACCTGGCCGCCGACCACGGTCAAGAGCGCGCGAAAGCTCCGGGACGTGAAGTGGGAGAAAGATGACGCGACCTCGCTCCGTCACCGGCATTTCCTGACCCGGCTGGCGAAGAAGGGGGGCTCGCCCACCCTCGACCGGACCCCGATCCTCTTCAACCAGGACATCGGGATGCTCTGGGTCGAGCCCGACCAGGCCGATCCGCACTTCTACCGGAACTCCCAGGCCGACGAGGTCGTGTACGTGGTCGAGGGGCAGGGGACCCTCGAGTCGGTCTTCGGCGACCTCGCCGTCAAGCCGGGCGACTACGTCGTGATCCACCGGAACATCACCCACCGGTGGCGGCTCGATCCCAAGGTGCCGGCCAAGCTCCTCGTCTTCGAGAGCCGCGGGCACATCCGCTGGCCTCGGCGCTACATGAATGACGTGGGGCAGCTGCTCGAGGGGGCGCCCTACTCGGAGCGCGACATCCGGCGCCCGACCACACTGACACCCCACGACGAAAAGGGGGAATTCCCCATCATCGTCAAGCAGTACGACGCCCTGAACGAGCTGGTGCTCGACCACCATCCCTGCGACGTGGTGGGCTGGGACGGGTACTTCTATCCCTGGGCCTTCAACATCCACGACTTCGAACCGATCGTCGGGCGGATCCACCAGCCCCCGCCGGTGCACCAGACCTTCCAGGGCGACGGCTTCGTCATCTGCTCCTTCTGCCCGCGCCCGTACGACTTCGACCCCGAGGCGATCCCCGCGCCGTACAACCACAGCAATGTGGACTCCGACGAGGTGCTCTTCTACGCCTCGAGCGAGTTCATGAGCCGGAAGGGGATCGAATACGGCAGCATCACCCATCACCCCGACGGGCTCCCGCACGGCCCGCACCCGGGGCGCACCGAGGCCTCGATCGGCGCCAAGTACACCAACGAGCTGGCCGTGATGATGGACTCGTTCCGTCCCCTCCACGTCGCCAAGGTGGCCGAGTCGTTCGAGGATCCGAAGTACCACAAGTCCTGGGTGGAAGGGCAGGGGGAGATGTTCTCCCCGCCCACCAGCTGAACCCTCACCCCCGCATCCGATGACATTCGTTTCGTTGGCCCTGGCTGCGCTCGCGCTCCAGCAGCCCGCCACGCCACCCGTCCCCGCGCTGCCGGCGAGCCCCATCGCCCGGCTGGTGATCACCCCCGAAACGCCGTCGATGATCGCGCGCGATTCGCTGCGCATCAGCGCCGTCGCCCTCGACTCCGCCGGTCGTCCGGTCACGAACGCGACGATCAACTATTTCGGTGCCGGCGGCCGGTTCGAGGCCAAGGTCGATTCCACCGGGATGCTCCGCTCCGGGTCGACCGGGTTCTACAATGTGCGGGTGGTCGCGACCGTGGCGGGCACCAAGCCGGTCATCCAGACCATCACCGTGCCGATGCTCCCCGGGCCCGCAGCGAGCGTCCGCGTCGCTCCCTCGATCACGAAGCTGGTCGTGGGCCAACGGATGCGGTACACCGCCAGGAGCTTCTCGGCGGCGAGCGACGTCCGGGACGATCCGATCACGTGGCGGAGCAGCGCTTCGGCGGTCTTCCGGGTCTCCCCCGAAGGGCTCGTGACCGCGACCGGGCCGGGCCGGGCGACCCTCATCGCGAGCACCGGCGGCGTGGAACAGCGGCTCCCGATCCAGGTGGTGGCCAACGCGATCGCCTCCATGACCCTTTCCCCCGCCACCAGCGCCGCCAAGACCGGGGACGTGATCCAGTTCGGGGTCTCCGCCCTCACTCGCGGCGGGCGGCGCATCGCCGGACTCACCCCCCAGTGGTCCTTCTCGCCGGGGCAGGGGCAGATCACCCCGGACGGCGTCTTCGTCGGCTACCAGGCCGGGGCCTACGTCGTGACGGCGAGTTTCGGGAACCGCACCGCGGAGGCCACCGTGACCCTTGCGCCGCGCGACGTGCGCCGGCAGGTGACCATGGTGGGACGCCTCCCGCGTACCCGCTTCACCACCGAGGAGGTCTGGGTCCATCCCAACGGGAAGGTCGCCTACCTGGGCTCCGGCGCCGGTGGCGACGTGATGTACGCCATCGACATCAGCGATCCGGCCAACCCCGTCGTCACCGACTCGGTGCAGACCAACACCCGGCGGGTCAACGACATCATGACCACCCCCGACGGGAAGACCCTCGTCTTCACCCGGGAAGGGGCGTCCGACCGGAAGAACGGCATCGTCATCTGCTCGCTCGACGATCCGAAGCATCCCAAGGTCATCGCCGAGTTCACCGACGGCGTGCCCGGCGGCGTGCACTCGGCGTTCATCTACCGGGACGCACGGTACGGCACCAACGTCTTCCTCACCAATGACGGCACCGGGGCGATGCACGTGGTCAACATCGACGACCCCGTGCATCCCAGGCAGCTCGCCACCTGGAAGACCGACCGGCCTGACGCCGGGCGGACCCTCCACGACATCGACATCCAGGACGGCCTGGCCTACCTGAGCTATTGGAACGACGGACTCGTGGTCCTCGACGTCGGCAATGGGATCAGGGGCGGGACGCCCTCGAATCCGCAGCAGGTGATGCAATACAAGTACGACCTGAACGAGCTCTATCGCGACGTCGAGCGCTCGGCGGGGCCTGGTTTCATCCGCGGGACCCACACCGCCTGGCGCCACGGCAAGTACGTCTTTATCGCCGACGAGGTCTTCCCCAACGGCCCGACGCTCCGGAACGGGCGCGAGGCTTCGGCCGGCCGAGCGTACGGGCGGCTGCAGGTCATCGACGTGAGCGACTGGAACGATCCGCGCTCGGTGGCCTGGTACGAGCCCGAGTTCGGCGGGGTGCACAACGTCTGGGTGGCGGGGGACACGTTGTACATGGGGGCGTACAACGCCGGGTTCCGCGCATTCGACATCAGCGGTGAGCTGCGCGGCGATCTCCGGGCCCAGGGGCGCGAGATTGCCCACGTGAACACCGCCGACATGCAGGGGAACACCCAGAACGCGGCGATGACGTGGGGGGTGGTGGTGAAGGATGGCCTCGCGTACGTGAACGACGACAACAACGGGCTCTGGATCATCCGGATCGAGCCGCGGGCGCCGCCGGCCGCCGTCCCCTGACGGGGAGTCGGGAGGCGCGTTAGGCGCGTCAGGCGCGTTAGTGCTGCAGGGATGGGGCCTGGGAGGCGTTTCGACGCCGATCCAGGCCTCTTTCGCCTGCGGCCTGCGGGCGCTTTTTGAAGCCCCTCACGCGCCTTTCGCGCCTCCCGCGCCTTGGGACTTGAGTCCCCCTTGTACGGCCCAAACTGCCGGTGTATAATGGGGGCCCCTCGAGAACCGATGGTGTCGGCGGGGGCGGACAAGTGGATGGAGTCAAAGGACTTCGCCCTTGACGAACGAGTCGTGCCCGAGTATGATTGGAGGCTCCCCCGGAAAATCGGCGGCGAGCACACAAATACAAGCTCTTTGACAACCGACGTGCGTGATTGAGAGAATGGGGTGCGGACCCCACGAGGCGGAGTTCAGAGCCGTCTCGTGTTTATAACGGGTTTCACTCTGAGTGATTCGGACGACTTAGTAGTACCAGTCGTTCGTTTATCGAGCTTTTGTATCATCTCTCTTGGAGAGTTTGATCCTGGCTCAGGACGAACGCTGGCGGCGTGCCTAACACATGCAAGTCGCACGGACCCGCAAGGGTCAGTGGCGAACGGGTGCGTAACACGTGAGGAACATACCTATCGGCGGGGGATAGCCGGCCCAACGGCCGGGTCATACCGCGTACGCTCTTCGAGGGGCATCCCTTGGAGAGGAAAGCAGCAATGCACCGATAGAGTGCCTCGCGGCCTATCAGCTAGTTGGTGAGGTAATGGCTCACCAAGGCTACGACGGGTAGCTGGTCTGAGAGGATGATCAGCCACATTGGGACTGAGACACGGCCCAGACTCCTACGGGAGGCAGCAGTGGGGAATCTTGCGCAATGGGCGAAAGCCTGACGCAGCGACGCCGCGTGTGGGATGAAGGCCTTCGGGTCGTAAACCACTGTCGCGAGGGACGAATAAATTGACGGTACCTCGAAAGGAAGCACCGGCTAACTCTGTGCCAGCAGCCGCGGTAATACAGAGGGTGCGAGCGTTGTCCGGAATCACTGGGCGTAAAGGGCGCGTAGGCGGTTTTGTAAGTCGGAGGTGAAATGCTGCGGCTCAACCGCAGCGCTGCCTTCGAGACTGCAAGACTGGAGCACGGTAGAGGCGGATGGAATTCCCGGTGTAGCGGTGGAATGCGTAGAGATCGGGAAGAACACCAATGGCGAAGGCAGTCCGCTGGGCCGTTGCTGACGCTGAGGCGCGACAGCGTGGGGAGCAAACAGGATTAGATACCCTGGTAGTCCACGCCGTAAACGATGGGCACTAGGCGTCGGGGGGAGCGACCCTCCCGGTG
>JANLXK010000016.1:0-8236 GCA_031365045.1 Gemmatimonadota bacterium
GAGATTGCTGAGCGAGTACTGCTCGTAGCTCGTCCCGTCCATGACGTGGACCATCTCCGCGTCCTGGTACATCACCTGGAGTTCCTTCGTCTCCAGCTTCGCCTCGTCCAGGAAATCGGTGGCGCTCACCCGCTGGTCGAACGTGTTCCCCGAGATCAGGTCGCGGAAGCGGATCTGCACGAACGCGCGCAGGTTCCCCGGTGTCCGGTGCTGGAAATCCATCACTCGGCAGGGCCGCCCCTCCCAAATGATCACGTGCCCCTTACGAACGTCATTCGCCTTCATATGCGCGCCTGCTCCAAGTGTGCGGGACCATCCTAAGCCCAACAATCTAGCGGATTTGCACCCTTTTTCACAAGGCGAGATGCATACACGAAGAGGCCCCGGACATCACCGGGACCTCTTCCACCGCACACCGTCAGCTCACGGATTCGGCTGAGGGCACGCCTCCCCGGCCGGCGCGGGCGGAACGCATCTCGTACTCTGGTGAGTAGATTACCCCCCGACCATGACGACCACGACCCCCCCCCAGACAGGCCCAACCTGGTGGCCGCTCCTCCCGGCGCTGCGCACCAGCCACCCGGGAGTGGCGGCCGTCCGCACTGCGTGGCTCATGGTCGGGCTCCTCTCCGTTCTGCTCGCCTTCCTGGAAGCGCGGCTCGACTGGAGCGGCATCCCACTCCACATCCTGGGACTCGAAGTCCCGCTCACGATCTACCCTCCGCTCATCCTGACCCTGCTCCTCACGCTCTGGCTGGGGCCGAGCTGGGGGGGCACTTTCGCCTGGCTCGCGACCTTCACCAGCGCGTGGACCAGCGGGATGTCGTGGTCGCTCGCCGCCCTCTTCGCGCTCGCGACCCCGCTCGAGCTCCTCATCGTCTGGGGATCCCTCACCATCCTCGGGGTCCCCACCGACCTCCGCGGCCGGGGGTCGGTGTTCCGTTTCCTGGGTGTGGCACTCATCGCCGCGACGGCCTCTTCCCTCGCGGCGCTCGTCTACATCGACTCCCAGGCGCTCGACCTGGTCTCAGGGCAGCGGATCTGGCAGGGGTGGATCATCGGGGACGTCCTGCAGATGGCGATCGCCATCCCGATCCTCCGTTTCTTCGGGGGCCGGGTCCGGACCTGGGTCGATCGCCAGTTCCCCGACCCGCCGCGTCACGAGGTGAGCTACACCCGGAGCGTGCTGCTGGTTGTGGTGGTGGTGCTCATCCTCGTCACGCTCGTGGCGCAGGGGGTCTGGAGCATGGCCGGCACCCTCCACATCTCCGAAGACGCGCGCACCCTGACGGGTGAACCCCTCGTCCCTCGTCTCCGCGAGCTGGCCTTCTTCCTGGGCCTCCTCCTCGCCGTCACCTTTGCGACGACGATGGTCTTCACCGCCGCGCTCGCGCGCGTGTCCGAGCGCGAACGGCTGGTGAGCCGCCGCGATCCGCTCACCGGTGCGCTCAATCGCCGCTCGTTCACCGACGAATACGCCAAGGAGTCCGATCGCTCCCGCCGCCTCGGCAAGGGTATGGCGGTCATCCTCGTCGACCTCGACCACTTCAAGGCGGTCAACGATCGGCATGGCCACGACGCCGGCGACGAAGTGCTCCGCCAGCTGGTGCGCCGGCTCTCGACGGTCATCCGGGACCACGACCTCCTCTTCCGCTGGGGCGGGGACGAGTTCGTCGTGCTCCTCCCGCATACTTCGACCGACGATCTCCCCACGCTGGCCGAGCGCATCCGGTTCTCGGTCGCCGCGGAGCCGATGGTCACGCATACGGTGGCGGAGCCGGTCCGCCTCACGGTGAGCTGCGGAGCCGCCGGCTCGAGCGAAGTGCCGCGCGAGCCCGACTCGCTCCTGGCCCTGGCCGACGCCGCGCTCTATCACGCCAAGCGGAACGGCCGCGACCGGGTCGAGATCGCTTAGGCGCGCACCTCGCGCGGGCGCCAGAGCCATCCGGCCGCCGCAACGAAACTGCAGAAGAAGGGCCAGAGGGGCCATGGGATGCGGCGCGCGATCCGCCCGCCCGTGGCCCCTTCGCTGCGGTGCTCCCCGATCCATCGTTCGGTCCCCCGCCGGCGCTCGGCGGCCCGCCACGCCGCCCAGCTCTCCGGTCCCGACACCCAGAGGCGTACCTCTGTCAGTTCGTTCCATCCTGCCGCACGGGGCCACCACCGCGCGACCATCCGGCCGCGCACCAGCGGGTCGCTGGCCGCAGCGACCGTATCCCTCCCGATCAGCCAGACCGAGGGTCCGGCGCCGCGCAACGATATGGTGCGCTCAGCGTCGAGGAGGGCAGGGCCATCGCCCGCGTCCCACACCTGATCGACCGGATCGGGGCGTGCCGCGCTCCGCGCGAGGGCATTCCAGTAGCCGCCGTACGCTTCGAGTTCTCCTTCCCGCGACCAGCGGCCGCTCCCCGTCACCACACTGCCGACGATCCGTCCCGCGCCGACGGAGACCGACGCGGCGAGCGCTCCGCCCTGGCCATCGTCGAGCACGACCCTCCCGCCGTACGGTTCGGGCTCTATCACCACCGGCTCGGCGGCGATCGGTGTGGTAGAGAGTTGCACGCCGCGGACCCTGGGGCGGACCTGGCGCTCTTCGAGGTCGGCGATCGTGTGGACCTTCCAAGGAAAGAAGAAGGCGCGGTCCGAGAGTGACATCAGCCTTGCGTCGCGGCTTTCGTCGTCGAGGAGGATGACGAGACCGAGTCCCCCGGTCACCGCAGTCCTGAGGGCAGCGCGTTCGCCCGCGGGGAGATGGGTGAGGGTCCGACCATCGGTGACCACCAGTGCGACCTTCGCGAGCGAGGCGCGGTCGACCGTGAGGACGGGAGCGCCGGCCGCATTGACCCGTTCGAGCCGAGATCGATCGCGGCTGACGGTGGTCCGGAGCACGACGGCACCCCCCTGACGCGTGAGCCAGTCGCGCAGGTCGCTCCAGTCGCGGTCCGGCGCCGAGGCCAGGAGCATCGTCGCGGGAGGATGCGGCGCGCCGACGATCACGCTGAAGGTGTCGGCCTCCTCGCCGAGCCGGAGGATGTAGCGCGCGCTTCCGGCAGCTCGAGGCGTGTGCCGGAGCGTCACCCAGGTCGCAGTGCCCGCGGGGAGCGGCACCGAGTCCACCGGTCCCGACTCCGCCGCCAGCACCAGCTGTCGCGTCCGTGCACTCCGTGCCTCGACGCGCACTTCGATCGGTTCGCCGAGTGTGACCGTGCTGGTCCAGTACGCGTCGCGGATCCCGTCGGGGAGGGGGAGGGGATGGAGGACCAGCGAGCGGTCGCCAATCTGGCGGAGTTCGGCGGCGTCGAGTCCCTGGCCCACCAGGTGCAGGGTGGTCGCGTTCCCGAATCGTCCCCCCGCACCCAGGTCGATCACCTCGGCGGCACCCAGCGACTCCGCGACCGCTCGCGCCTGTGCGAGAGATGCCCCCGGCGTCCGCACCACTGCGGTGCGGGGGTCGACCGAGCGGGTCGATGTCGGGCGCACGCCGATCACCCCCAGCGAGAGGAGCGCCACGAGGAGGGCCACGCGATCGAGCAGGCGCTGATTCATGGACGTCGCATCCGCTCGAAGTAGCGACCCACCACCGCGGGAGTCGGGTCTGCCGCGGCCGCCGGAGGGATCGGGACGGGGAGCGCCGCGAGGAGTCCCGCACGCAAGCGGAGGGCGCAGGCCTCACAGTGCTCTCCCCGTGCGATCCCCTCCTCCACCGCCCGCAACTCACGGAGCGTGCTGAGATGCCGCCCCGGCTCCCCCACAGCGAGCCGCGCCAGCTCGCGCCCGGCGGCTTCGAACGCCGAGTGATCCACTCGTCCAGCGAGGAGGGCGCGGATCGCGGGCAGGGTGTCGCGCGCCGCGACCCGTGCGTCCGTGTGCGCGCTCCGCACGTCGTCGAGCTTGCCGGTGAGTCGTTTCCGATCGGGCTCGAGCGGCGGAGGCTCGAGTCCCACACGCTTCACGTACGAGCGCGCCGCCTGCCGCACCGCTTCGAGATACTCGAGCGCGCTTCGCTCGTGCGGAAGGGCGGTATCGGGATAGAAGGTCCGCAGGCGGACCTCGGCCTGCCACATCTGGCCGAGCGCCAGGCGGAGGAGCTCCTTGGTGCTGCGTGCCAGGAGGGTGGCGTTCTCGGCGATGTCGTGCGAGTGGCCCTCCCCCTGGGTCAGGTCGACCGTCACCTTGGCGTTGGGGTCGGCGACCGCCGCGGCATTGGGATCGAGGCGGGGCGTGGGCGCCCCGCCCTCGGTGGCGTGCTCGCGCCCGCTCATGGCGTCGCTCTCTTCGGCCGACTCGTCGCCGACCATCTCGCTGTAGCGGAGCCGGAGCAGCTGCTGGTCGATCCCGATGTCGTTCGACCGCCGACGGAACTCGGCCACCGACAGGTGCGGCCGGTCGGTCAGCAACTTTTCGGTGTCGATGATGATCTGGCGCTGGCTGCGGAAGTAGTCGGGCATCCGGTCGATCGCGAGCCCGTCGAACTCCGCCTCCATCACCTGTGCGGTGTCGGTGATACTGATGAAGAGGGTGGCGGAGCGCCCCTCATTGGGGACTGGACGGCGGCCGTCGAACGCCTGGGCCGAGAGGTAGAGCTCGTCGCCGGGGCCCATCCCGAGGGCGGCCAGGTCGAGCGTGGTGCGGAGCAAAAGACCGCTGCCGCGGGATTCGCGCGAGGCAAAGGGGAGGGTGTCCTCGCGGAAGCGAACGTCCTCTCCCGAGCCCGTCGTGATCGTGGCGAGGAGCCGCACCGTGGCGATGCCGTGATCGTCGCTCGCCAGGATCTCGACGGGAACGTTCCATGGTCGGGTCGGAGGAAGGATGGTCCGCTCGTCGGGGCGGACCACGGTGAGCAGCGGCGGGCGGTCGGGCAGGACGGTGACCCGATGCCAGTCACCCACGGTGCGGGCGGTATCGCGGATCGCCATCACTTGATAGAGGAAGGAGCGGTCCGCATCCAGCCGGACACGCTGCCCCGCGCCGAGCGGGAACGAGTCGCCGTTGGTGGTGATGAGCCACCCCGCAGTGGCGTTCGTGAGTGTCGCGTCGAATTCGAGACGCGAGCCTTCGAACGCGTCGGCATCCGCCGAGGCGCGATGCGTGCGGCCGCCGAGATACCCGGGGTCGGTGATGATGAGACCGACCGACTCGATCGCGGGCGCCGGAGCACTCGCGCGGCTTCCTGGTCGGTGAGAGGTCTCCGCCGTGGACGTTTTGAAGCGCACGATGAGGATGGCCAAAACGGCCAGGAAGAGGGTCCCCAGAACGAGCTGGAGGGTCGTTCGCTCCGGCATCGTCAGCGCGGAGGGCAGCGACGCAAATGCGCGTTCGGCGCGTGCGCGCTGGAGCCGTTCTACCGGTGAGAATCCACCTGGAGGAACGAGCAGGAGGGTGGTGCTTTCCTCCATCGAGGCGAAGGAGCGGTCAAGATGGAGTGCGATCATGAACGCATCGACGCGGGGGCGACGCCAGCGGAGCACCACCCCGGTGAGCCCCGAGGCCCCGAGCGCGAGGGGAAGGCTGGCGCCCAGCACCATCACGACGATCGCGATCGCCAGCATGAAGAAGAGGACGCTCATCGACCACCGCAGCAACCAGCGGGCCGCGATCCTCTCCAAGCGCTTCACGGCGGCGTCTTTCACGCGCGACCCCGGCGCTGGAGGGCCCAGAGCCGCTCGCCGGCGAAGAGCGCGACCGCGAGCGCCCAGAACCACCAGTGGAGGTCGGTGCTCCCCTGCTGCCCGTGTCGTGTCGTGACGACTCGGGGAAGCAATTGTGCCGTGGTGAGCGTCACGCTCGCCGGACTCGTTCGCTCAGGAGCCAGAACGCGCGCGACGGCGACGGGGAACGAGGGCCTAGTCAGCGAATCGCGCCACCACTCTGGAAGTCGCTCGCGCCAGCCGGTCGTGTCGGTGAGCGGACCGAACTCCTCGGCCACCGCGGTGGCCGCCGCCGTCAGCGCCCTGGACTCCACTGCGGATACGCGGGATGCGGTTCGCGGGATGCGGTTCGTGGGCGGCACGACCGGCCGTGGGACAGCGATGGGGATCCAGGTGATCGCGCGGGCGACGGTAGGGCGGGGTCCGGTGTATCGCGCCCCGTCGTTGGACGCCACGACGATCAGCGGCAGGCTCTCCGGCAGGGAATCATCGAGCTCGGCCACCCGGCGCCAAGGCTCATCGATGCGTTCGACGAAGAGCGCCGCGCCCTGACCGAGCGAATCGATCAGCGCCGAGCTGGCGGCGCTATCCACCAGTACCACGGCCCGACCCTGTCGCATGGGCCGATCGAGCATCGGGCCGGCGAGGAGGAGCACCAGGAGCGCGATGATCGCCGAGCGGAGGAGGAGCAGCCACGGCTCGCGGAGCCGGAGGCCACGGCGTTCGGCCGTGGGGAGCGACTCGAGGTGCCGCACGCTCCCGACCTGGACGGTCCGTCCCACCCGTCGCCGGCGAAGGTGCAGCGCCACCGGGAGCGCCAGGGCGAGGAGTCCCCAGAGTGCGAAAGGCGCGAGGAGGCTCACCGGGCGGCGGCGCGAGCGGCGAGCCAGCGCCGGAGGGCGGGGCCGGGCTCCTCGTCGGTGGAGACGATGACGTGGTCGGCCCGGAGGTCGGCGAAGGCGCGCGCGAGGAGAGCGCGCTCCGCCGAGCGGGCGGCGAGGAATCCTTCCCGGGCGCGGTCGGCGTCGAGCTCGACGATGGTACCCGACTCGAGCTCCTCGAACGCCACCGCCCCGTGCCAGCCGAAGCGCTCCTCGTCGGAGGTCACCAGCTGCAGGATCGCCAGGTCGTGCCCGAAGGCGGCGAGCTTGCGCGCGGCCAGGCGGAGTTCGTCGGTGTGGTCGTGCAGGTCGGAGATCAGCACTACGATCCCGCGCCCGCCGGTGGCGGTGAACAGCGGCTCGAGCCTGGGCCACTCGGGCCAGCGCCCTTCCGGCACGGCGCGCTCGAGGAGGTCGAGGATCCGGTGCACCTGATGGCGGGCACGGCTCGGCGTCACCACCGTCTGCGCGCGGTCGTTCACCACGGTCATCCCCACCGCGTCACCCTGGCGATGCGCCATCCAGGCGATCCCGGCAGCAAGTTCGCGAGCGTGGTCGAACTTGGTGCCGGCCGAGCCCGCCATCGACATCGAGGCGCTGGCGTCGAGCACGATCCGCACCGTCACGCTCCGCTCCCCTTCCGCCTCGCGCACGAAATACCGTCCCGAGCGGCTGAAGAGCTTCCAATCGACGCGACGCAGGTCATCGCCCGGACGATAGGAGCGGTACTGCGAGAACTCGAGGCCCGCGCCGGGGAGCGCGCTCGCGTGCCCGCCGATCAGCGCGCCGTCGAGCGTGCGCCGGGCGGTCAGTTCGAGCCCACGAAGGGCTGCGGTAGTGCGGGGTGAGAGCAGGTCCATGGTGAGTGTTGCGTGTTGTGTGTTGCGTGTTACGTGTTGCGTGTCGGGTCGATCGGGACCCCCACACCCAACACTCAACACCCAACACCCACTCAACGCATCGGGCTCTTCGGTTCGGGGACGGAGGCGAGCAACCGCTCCGTCACCTTGTCGGCGTCGATCCCCTCCGCCTCGGCGCGGAAGTTCACCAGCACCCGGTGCCGGAAGACCGGGTGCGCCACCGCGCGCAGGTCCTCGAGCGTCACCGCGAAGCGGCCGTGGAGCGCGGCGCGCGCCTTGGCCGAGAGGATGAGCGCCTGCCCGGCGCGCGGGCCCGCACCCCAGCGCACCCACTCGCGCACCAAGGGATCGGCGTCGCCGTCCGGGCGGGTGGCGCGGGTGAGGGCAGCGGCGTAGGCGAGGAGCGGGTCGCTCACGGCCACTTCGCGCACCAGGCGCTGGGCCTGGAGCAGCTCGGCCCCGCTCACCACGGGACGCACTTCGGACACCTCGCGGCCGGTGGTGCGCCGCAGGATCTGCTCTTCCTCGGCCGGCGAGGGATAGTCGACGCGGATCATGAGGAGGAAGCGGTCGAGCTGCGCCTCGGGGAGCGGGTAGGTCCCCGCCTGTTCGATCGGGTTCTGGGTCGCGAGCACGAAGAAGGGACGGTCGAGCGGGTAGGTGGTGCCGCCGTAGGTCACCTCGCGTTCCTGCATTGCCTCGAGCAGGGCTGCCTGGGTCTTGGGGGGCGTGCGGTTGATCTCGTCGGCCAGGATGATGTTGCCAAAAATCGGGCCGGGCAGGAACCGCAGCGAACGCCCGCCGGTCGCTTTGTCCTCTTGAATCACTTCGGTGCCGGTGATGTCGG
>JANLXK010000050.1:0-3804 GCA_031365045.1 Gemmatimonadota bacterium
TGGGTGCTGGGTGCTGGGTGCTGGGTGCTGGGTGCTGGGTGCTGGGTGCTGGGTGCTGAACCTGAAGATACGTGACGGGCGCGTGGTCGGCGATACCAAGAAAACGCAGACTCTATCCACTGCGGGCTGTCGGCTGTTGGCGGATGGCTACCATCGTCGCCCGATAGCCTTCCTCCGCATACGCCCGGAGTTTGTCGGTCGCGAAGGTCGCGTTCTTCTCGACTCGCGGGCGGACATAGGTGAGCGGGGGCCGCCCGGGAGTGAGCTTCCAGATCTCGAGCCGGTCGAGCGTCCCCTGGGCCATCGCGATCCCGATGGCGCTCTGGTTGATCTCGATGAGGGCGGGGAGGGTGGCGCCGCTGGTGGCGGGGGCCTCGTCGAAGCCGGGCCCTACGTCCACGGCCACGACGCGCTCGGGCGCGAAGAGGAGCGCCGACTCGACAGGAAGCACCGAGCGGATCCCTCCGTCGACGTAGCGCCGGCCACCGATGATCACCGGAGGGAAATAGAGCGGCAGCGCGCAGGTGGCGACCAGGACATCGACCAAAGGGGCGTCCTTGCCGTGCGCGCCGAAGAGGACCAGGTCACCCGAGTCGAGGTCGGTCACGGCGACGGTGAGGGGGCGGATCATGTTACTGAACCGCGCGCCACCGAAGAGTGCGTCGAACGCGGCGCGGAGGGGGCCCGGCTTGAGGAGCGACTGGCGCTTGATGCCGAGCAGGAAGATGAGGGGATCCACCACAGCGATGCGGCGGCGGCCGAGCTCGACCATCCGCTGCTCGACCGCCGCCGGTTCCCATCCCAATGCGAGCGCCGCCGCGACCACCGCCCCCAGCGAGCATCCCACGTACCCGACCGGCGCGAGCCCCTGCTCACGGAGCGCGCGTTCCGCGCCAAGGTGTGCCGCGGCCTTGGCGCCGCCACCACCATAGACCGCGACGACACCGCTCACTTGGGCTTCTTCGTCGACTCGCGGTGGATCCGGGCCGCCTCGTACGCCGCTTTCTCCTGGTCGGTCTCCGCCACGAGGCGCGGTACCCGCTTGGGACGGCCGTACTCGTCGATGGCGACGAAGATGGTGTGCGCGGTGTGGGTATTCCGCTTCTCGCCGGTGCTCACCTTCTCCGCCCAGACCTCGACGGTGATGTCCATCGAGGAATTGCCGACGAAGACCACCACCGCCTCGCAGGTCACCAGCGCACCGACCGGGATCCGCTCACGGAAGTCGACCCGCTCGATCGCAGCGGTGACCGCGGGGCCCCCGGAATGTCGGATCGCGACGACGGCGGCGGCCTGATCGACCATCGCCATCAGGTTCCCGCCGAAGAGGTCGCCAAGGATGTTCTGCATGTGCGGCATCACGAGCGTGGTGATCGTGGCGCGGCTGTAGGACATCGGTCTCGATTCTGGGATCATCGACCGGTAAGGGGTGAGGGGTAAGGGGTGAGGGGGCGACGCATCAGATGGATACGGTCCGCGAATTCAGGATGACGCGCAATCGTAAACCCCCCGTAGCTTGCTGACATGAGAGATCACACCTCACTTGTTGCCTGGCAGGAAGCCGAAGCTGTCTCGCTAGGCGTCATCTCGATCAGCCGGAAGCACTGGAGGCCGGTCGCATCGGGCATCTTTGGACAAATGCAGCGCTCGTCGGTCTCGATCCAGGCCAACATCGCCGAGGGATACGCCTATGCCAAGAGCAAGACGAACCTGAAGCACCTGCAGATCGCCTATGGCTCCGCGATCGAAACCCTCGACCTGTTGCGGCTGCTGGCAAAGGCGGATCTTGCGCCCGAGTCCGCGACGTCGACCACCATTGAATATTCCGACCGCTGCTGCCGATTGATCCTCGGCCTGATGAAGAGTACCCGTAGAGGATTGAAATAGCCGTGCAGTCCCCCTCACCCCTCACTCCTTACCCCTCACGGTTCAGTAGTCGACCGGTCGGAGATAGTACTCCCCGATCGCAGTCGACGAGACCATCGCCACGGTCGGCATCCGCCGCTTCCAGTGGGTCCCGTCCAAGCGGCTGCGGACCAGGCGGATCTCCTCACCGGTGAATCCCGCCTGCTCCACCGCTTCGGGACGGTAGCCTGAGAGGAGCCAGTGGAGGATCAGATCGGCGCGGGCGTAGCTGATGCCGAAGTCCCCCTCGTCGGTCTGGCCCTGGATCAGGTCGGCGCTGGCCGGCTTGGAGACGATCTCGTCCGGCACGCCCAGATGGCGCGCGAGGTCCCAGACCTGGCTCTTGAACAGGTCGCCGATGGGGTTGACCGGCGGCGAGTCGTCGGCGTGCCAGGTGAAATAGCCCAGCAGCCGCTCGCTCTTGTTGCCGGTGCCGACCGGAAGTGCCTCGAGCGGCACCGACAGATCGAAGAGCGCGATCATCCGGGCGCGCGCCATGATGTTCCCCCTCCGCGCCGGCGTGGTGTCCCCCACCGCAGCGACCATCGCATCCACCGCCCCACTGATATCGACGGTCTTCTCGTTGATGCCGAGCCGGTCGATCACCAGCTGCGCGTGCGCCATCGACTCGGCGCTCGACGACCGATACGGCATCCGTACCGCCGTCACGTTCTCCGGCCCCAGCGCCTCGGCCGCGAGGTACGCGACCACCGCCGAGTCGACGCCGCCGGAGAGGCCGATCACCGCGTGGTCGAAGCCGCGGCGGCGCTGGATCTCGTCGCGCAGGAACTCGACCAGCCACTTGCGGGCGAGCGCGGGGTCGATGGCGAGGGGGTCGGCGGAGTGGGCCAGTGGGCCCGTGGGCAGGTGGGCCCGAGATTTGGCGCGCTTCGGGACCGGTGAGGCACGGTCGGCCCTCTGGCCCACTGGCCCATCGGTCTTCTCCAGGAGGTACGGCAGCCTTGATTCGAGATCCGCCAGCAGCGGCGCATCCGCCCGCGCCCGGGTCACCTCGTCAAAGTCGAGTGTCGCCGCGATGATGGCCGGCTCGAACACCGGCCCCTCCGCCAGCAGGACCCCGCGCGGGCTGTGCAGCACCGACCCCCCGGCGAATCCCTTCCCTCCCTCGAATCCCACAAGGTGGCAGACCGCGACGTAGACGCCGTGTTCTTCGGCGATCCCCTGCGAGAGTCGTTCCCACCGGGCGAGGTTGGCCGGACGTTCGCTCCCCTCGGAAGGCTCGATCCCCCGCCCCGGCGTGGCCGACGGGATGAGGATCAGCTGGGCGCCGTCGAGCGCGGCGAGGGTGCCGGTGATCGAGTGCCAGGCGTCCTCGCACACGAGGATCGCGGCGCGCCCCCAGCGGGTGTCGAACGCCTGCACGGTCTTCCCCGCCTCGACGAACCGCTCCTCGTCGAAGACCCCGTAGGTCGGCAGGAAGATCTTCCGGTGGACGTGCACGATCCGCGCATCGGGGCCGCCCAGGGCGGCGTAGAGCGCAGAGTTATGGAGGCGATTGTTGTGGACTTCGTAGAAGCCGACCGCGATCTCCATCGGCGGCGCACCGCTCTTGCCGTGCTGCACGACGAGGTCGGTGAAGAGCTTCTCGGCCGAGAGGGCGAGTTCCTGCACCCCGCCCTCGAGGAAGTACCCCGTCAGTGCGGCCTCGGGGAGGACGATCAGCTCGGGAGGCTCAGCCCATCCGGCCACCTCGGCGAAGATGGCGCCGAGTCGGGCCAGGTTCTCGGCGTACCGGCCCTTGGCGGGACGGAACTGGGCGATGGCGAGGCGGAGCATGCTCAAAGATAGTGAGAAGTGGGAAGTGTGGAGTTAGGAGTGTGAATTGGGGGCCCGGCGGGGGCGCACCATGTACCCGGAGGACCGCCCGGACAGAGCCCC
>JANLXK010000089.1:0-2575 GCA_031365045.1 Gemmatimonadota bacterium
CCGACAGGGAGGGTTCATCGTCTCGACCCAGACCTACCTCCTCGCCCGGCTCCTCCCGAACGGGGTCCTCGACACCATCGCCATCCCCGATACCCTGAACGGGGAACTCGGCTTCGTCCCCTTCGACATCCTTCCCGACGGATCGATCGTCGCCGTGGTCTGGGCCTCCTCGGCCTCGTTCGGACCGGTCGAAGCGATCGACCCCGAGACGGGAGCGCGCCGTCGGATCCTCCCCACCTCGGCCGGCGCGGCCTGGTACGGCCGGAACACGCTGGTCTGGACCGACCCCGCGGGGGCGCTCTTCACCGCCTCCTTCGACCCGAAAAGCCTCGCGGTCGGCGCCGAGGTCACCCAGCTCGCCGCCGCGGTCCGGGTGGTCCCGGGGGGACTCCCGGAGGTGGCGGTCTCGGCGAGCGGCGCGATCGTCTACATCCCGGCGCAACCGACCACCCTCGTCCGGGTCGGACGAGACGGGGCCGAGACGGCGCTCATCACGGAAGCGCGGCGCTATCACAGTCCCCGGGTCGCGCCCGACGGCCGCGGGATCGTCTTCGACATCAGCGGGCAGTACCGCGACGTCTGGCTCTTCGACATGGGGGACCGCAACAGCACCCGGCTCTCCTTCCAGAACGACGGACACGACCCGACCTGGATGCCCGACGGGAAGGCGGTCACCTACATGACCGCCCGCGGCACCGGACTCGCCATCTTCCGGAGCCTCGCCGACGGGAGCGGGAGCGCGGAGTCGCTCGCGGTCTACAACAACCTCTCGGTCCACTCCATCTCTCCCGATGGGAAGGTCGCCGTCGGGTCGTACTCGGGGATCGGGGGGAGCTGGGACCTGCTGACCATCGCCCTCGACAGCACCCGGAGAGTCACCCCCGCCATCGCCACACGCTACTCCGAAAGCCACGGCGTGATCTCCCCCGACGGGAAATGGCTCGCCTACGAGTCGAACGAATCGGGTCGCCTCGAGGTCTATGCCCGTCCCTTTCCCGCCGGGGGCGCCCGCACCCTCATCTCGCAGGGGGGAGGGATCGAACCGGTCTGGGCGCGGAATGGCCGAGAGATCTTCTACGTCGGCCCCCGGACCAGCGGGGAGCCGGTGCTCTTCAGCGCCACGGTCGCCGCGAGTCCGGAGCTCCGGGTCGTCTCCCGGACCCCACTCTTCGCGTACGCGCCGTTCGAGCTCGCGGCCCCGCACGCGGACTATGACGTCTTCCCCGACGGCCGGAGCTTCGTGATGGTGCGCCAGGGACGCCTCGGCGAGATCGTCTATCTCCAGAACTGGCCCGCGATGGCGCGACGTCAGTCCGAGAGGACCACGCAGTGATCGGCCCTTCGGCGTACCATTCCCCCATGAATGACACCACCCCGGCAGCCGGGCAGGTCCAGACCGAGGCGATCCGGCGCCTGGCACCGATCCAACGGCTGACGGCGGCACTCGAGCTGAGCGAGTCCGTGCGCGCGCTGGCGCTGTCGAGACTCCGGGCCCTGCATGCCGATCGGACGGACTTCGAGCTGGTCGAGATGCTGCTCGGCGTCCCGCTTATCCCGGCGGGCCCGGTCGGCCCACGCGCGTGACGGCCGCGACGCTCCTCCGTTCGACCGTCGCCGCGCTCGACGCGGCGGGCGTGCCGTTCATGTTGACGGGATCGCTGGCCGCCGCCTATCACGGGGCTGGCCGGGCCACGATGGACGTCGATCTGGTCATCGATCCCACGGTGTCGCAATTGCGCGATCTCGTCCGCGCGCTCGCTGGGACCGGCGTCTACGTCTCCCCCGACGCCGCCGAAGAGGCCCTGACCCATCGCTCCATGTTCAACATCGTCGACACCACGAGCGGCTGGAAGGTCGATCTGATCATCCGGAAACTGCGGGCGTTCAGTGAAACGGAGCTGGGACGCCGCCAACAGGCGGAGTACGACGGGTGCACGCTCTGGGTCGCGAGCGCGGAAGACGTGATCCTGGCCAAGCTCGAATGGGCCAAACTCGGTGGCTCCGCACGACAGCTCGAGGATGTCGCCGCGTTGCTTCGCATCCAAGCCGGGCGATTGGACTCGGGATATCTCACGCATTGGGTCGGTGAACTAGGCTTGGCCGCGCAATGGGAACAGGCCACCCTCGGGGAGCGCAAATGACCGATCCCCTCTACCGCCTCACCACCGCTCCTTCGGCGCCCCACCCGTCGAGGTTCTCACGATGGACGTAGAGCGCCTCAGGACAAGCCTCAGCCGCCACTACCGGATCATCCGCGAGATCGGCTCCGGCGGGATGGCCACGGTCTACCTGGCCGAGGACCTGAAGCACCACCGGCAAGTGGCGGTGAAGGTGCTGCGCCCCGACCTGGCGGCCTCGCTCGGGCAGGAGCGCTTTTTCCGCGAGATCGAGGTCGCGGCCAAGCTGTCGCATCCGCACATCCTCCCGCTGCACGACTCGGGGGAAGCCGACGGGTTCCTCTACTACGTGATGCCCTTCGTCGAGGGGACCTCCCTGCGCGACAAGCTGGGCGGCGGCGAGCTCCCGGTCCACGACGTGGTGCGGATCCTGGAGGAGGTGGCCGATGCCCTCGCCT
>JANLXK010000093.1:0-2814 GCA_031365045.1 Gemmatimonadota bacterium
CGTCCTGCGCCTATTACAACGGGCTGTACAATGCGAAAGACCTCGCCCACCGCGCCGAGAAGATGGAGCGCCAGGGGCGCACCCTCGAGGCCCAGGGACTCTGGGATCAGGTCGCGGTGCGGGCCGAGACCGTGGTCGTCCGCCATCCCCACAGCAAGTGGACCGCGGAGGCCCGCTACCTCCAGGGCAAGGCGCTGGAACGCACCGGCCGTTGCGATCGGGCGGTCGCCCCCCTGCAGCTCGTGATCCAGGGTGCGCGCGACCAGCGACTCGCCGACGATGCGGCGCTCCAACTTTCGACCTGCCAGGTGAAGCTCGGGGACCTCGCGGGCGCCGGCTTCGCCGTCGAGCGGCTCCTCAACAGCCCCGACCCGGTCCGGCGCGCCGAAGCAGGATGGCGGGCGGGGATCGCGTATCGCCGCATCGGGCGCACCTCGGAGGCGATCACCCTGCTCCGCGGCAGCAGGCATCCCCGCGCCCGTGGCGAACTGGCCGCCGCGCTGGCCGATGGCGGCCGTCTCCTGGAGGCGCGCGCCCTCGCCGACTCTCTCCTTGCCGAGCGCGACAGCACCGTCCCGTGGGCCGCGGTGATCGCAGGCGTTGGCGCCCACGAGCCGGGGGCCGCGAGCGACCTTCTGGACACGCTCCTCGCCACCTTGCCGCCCGGACCGGACAGCGCCGCGGCCTGGCTCACCGTCGATGCGGTCCGCCTCCTCCCCGTCGACCGGCCCCGTGCCCTCACGCGCTTCGAGGACGCCTACGCGGCCTCGCCCGGGCGCGCGGTCGGGGTCAACGCCCGGATAAGGGGGCTCCGGCTCCGGCTGAATACCACCGAGGACCTCGCCCTGCTCGACACCGTCCCGGCCCTGCTCGGGGAGGTCGAACCGAGCGCGGGGGATGCCGCCCAGCGCGCCGCGGATTTCGCGCTCGAGGCGACCCGGATGCGCGGTCGCCTCGATTCGCTCGATCTGACCACCCCACAAGGCGACCTCCGCGGATTCTTCCTCGGCGAAGCGCTGCGTGATTCCCTATCGGCCCCGCGTCTCGCGGCCCAGCTCTGGCGGCGGGTGATCATCGCCCGGCCTGATTCTCCCTACGCGCCGAAGATCCTCCTCGCGATCGCCGGTACCGGGGCCATACCCGCGGACTCGCTGACGCGCCTGCTCGACCAACGGTACGCCGCCAGCCCCTATGTCCTTGTCCTCCATGGTGCGGACGATCCGGGCTATCGCGCGCTGGAGGATTCGCTCGCCCGTTACTCGGCGCTCACCCGCGCACCGGCGCGCGCGCCACAGCGCGCGCCCGCCCGCGGGGCGCGCCCCACGCCGTCGCCCACGCCGGCGGTACCGGTCCAATGATCACCGTACGCGGCCTTCCAGGACGCCAGTTCCGGAACCCGATGCTGCTCGCCTCCGGCACTGCCGGATACGGGCTCGAACTCGATGGCATCGCCGACCTCGACGCGCTGGGCGGCGTGGTCACGAAATGCATCTCTCTCCTCCCGCGGGAAGGGAATCCAGCACCGCGCGTGGCCGAGTTCGCCGGGGGGATGATCAACTCGGTCGGACTCGCCAATCCGGGGCTCGACGTCGTCCGGTCGCGCGAACTCCCCGCGCTGCTCCGTCGCGCGAAGGGCAAGTTCGAGGTCATCGTGAACGTCGTCGGCTTCACGCTCGACGAGTACGCCCGGGTGATCGACGGGCTGCAGGGGCTTGACGGGATCGCCGCCTTCGAGCTCAACCTCTCCTGTCCCAATACCGCCCACGGGGGCATCGAATTCGGGGCCGAGCCGGAGAGCGTGGCGCAGATCGTGCGGCAGTGTGCCGCTGTGTCCTCCCGTCCCCTCCTTGCCAAGCTCTCCCCCGTCCTCAGCGACATCGCCGCGGTCGCGGCCGTCGCGGTCGCCGCCGGGGCCGCCGGTGTGTCGCTCGTCAACACCTTCCCCGGCACTCTCACCGAGGAGGACGGTGCTCAGCGCCTCGGCGCCGGTCGGGGTGGGGTCAGCGGGCCGCCTCTGCTCCCGTTGGGGGTCCTCGCGGTGCGGCAGACCCGGCAGCGGCTCCCCGAGGCCACCATCATCGGGCTCGGCGGGATCCGGAATGCCGCCGATGCGCGTCAATATCTTCGTGCCGGGGCCGATCTCGTCGCCATCGGCACCGCGGGGCTCGCGGATCCCCGTCTCCCCCAACGGATCGCGCGCGAACTGGAGTCGGACCGTGGCTGAGATCATCGTCGCCCTCGACCTTCCCACGCGGGATGAGGCGCTGCGCTGGCTCGATCGTGCGCCGGGCCTGCGCTGGGCCAAGGTCGGCTCGGTCCTCTTCACGCGCGAAGGACCCGCGCTCGTCCGGGAGCTGATCGGCCGGGGGCTCCAGGTCTTCCTCGACCTCAAGTGGCACGACATCCCCAACACCGTCGCCGGTGGGGTCGAAGGCGCACGTGCCCTCGGCGCCTCCATGGCGACCGTGCACACGCTCGGGGGGGCCGAGATGATGGGTGCGGCGGCCGTGGCCGCAGGCACCGAGCTCGGGATCGTCGGCGTGACCATGCTGACCTCCCACACCGCCGCCAGCTACGGCGCGGCCGTGGGGCGGGGGAACGTCGAACCGGCAGCTGAGGTCGCCCGCCAGGCGAAACACGCGGCCGAGGCGGGACTGAAGGGGATCGTCTGCTCGCCGCACGAGATCGAGGCCGTGCGTAGTGTCCTGCCGGCCGGCGCGTGGATCGTGGTCCCGGGGATCCGTCGCCCGGGTGACGCGGCCGGAGACCAGGTGAGGGTCGCTGGGCCTGCGGAGGCGGCAGGGGCGGGGGCGA
>JANLXK010000288.1:0-2567 GCA_031365045.1 Gemmatimonadota bacterium
CGCACCATCGGCAAGTTCCAGCTCACGGGGATCCCGCCCGCTCCGCGCGGCATGCCGCAGGTCGAGGTCGGCTTTGACATCGACGCCAACGGCATCCTGCACGTCTCGGCCAAGGACAAGGCGAGCGGCAAGGAGCAAAAGATCCGGATCGAGGCCTCGAGCGGCCTCTCGGACAACGACATCGAGAAGATGGTGAAGGCCGCCGAGGCCAACGCCACCGCCGACAAGTCACGCCGGGACGAGATCGAGGCCAAGAACCAGCTCGACGGCCTGGTCTACAAGGTCGAGAAGGACTCCAAGGAGTGGGTCGACCGGCTCTCGGCCGAGGCCAAGGGGCGCCTCGATGCGGCGCTCGAAGGGGGCAAGGCGGCGCTCCGCACCGGCGAGACCGCCGGGATCCAGAAGGCGCTCGAGGAGCTCAACGCCGCCTACTCGGCGGCCGGCGCCTCGCTCTATCAGCAGGCCAACGCCGGCGGCGACTCCGGTGGCGCCGGTGGCGCCACGACCGGTGAAGCCCAGCCGGGGGCCGAGAAGAAGGAAGACGTCGTCGAGGCCGATTACGAGATCGTGGACGACGGGAAGAAGCCGAACTGAGGAGCTGAGAGTCAAGAGTTGAGAGCCAAGAGTGGCCTCGGGCAGAATCCGCCCCGGGGCCTCTCTTAGCTCCCAACTCTTAACTCTGAACTCTAAACTCCTGGCTCGTTGCACCCTTGAAACGCCAGGGGGTCTGGGACCGTCCGGATGCGACGGGACCCGGACTCCGGGCATCGGGATTAAGATAGAGGTGGTTGTGGGCTGTGGGCTTTCAGCCCTTTTTCACTCACATCGAAGGCCTCAAGCACTTATGAGCACTCGCGACAAGAACTGGCTCAAGCTGGGCGGGCTCGCCACGGCGGCCTTCGCCCTTGGACTTCTCTTCGCCGGGATCCTCGACCTGCCGCTCCGCAGCGAGGCCCAGGGCCGTCCCGGTCACACTACCCCGATCGTCCCCGTCCGTGCGCCGGCGCCGAACGCCGCCGTCCAGCGGCTGGCCGACCTGAGCGACGCCTTCGCCGAGATCGCCGAGCGGGCCAAGCCGTCGGTGGTGTTCGTCGCGGCGACGCACAACATGACGGCGGCCGAGCAGGCCCAGATCGACCCGCGGCGGTTGCCGCAGGGGATGCGCCAGCACCCCCGCGTCGAGCGGGGGAGCGGTTCCGGTTTCATCGTCTCGGCCGATGGCTACATCCTGACCAACAATCACGTGGTCGAGGGGGCCGACAAGGTGCGCGTCCGGCTGCTCGACCGCCGCGAGTTCGACGCCCGCGTGGTGGGCTCCGACCCGACCACCGACGTCGCGGTCATCAAGATCGACGCGACCGGGCTGGTCCCGATGCCGTTCGGCAACAGCGACCAGGCCCGCGTGGGTGAAATGGTGCTCGCCATCGGCAATCCGTTGGGCGACAACTTGACGTTCTCCGTCACCAGCGGGATCATCAGCGCCAAAGGGCGCCGTCTGCAGGGACTCGAGCGCCAGGACGGCCGCAGCATCGGCGACTTCATCCAGACCGACGCGGTGATCAACCCCGGCAATTCCGGCGGCCCGCTCGTGAACATCCAGGGTGAGGTCATCGGGATCAACTCCGCCATCGCGAGCGAGACCGGCCTCTTCTCCGGCTACGGCTTCGCCATCCCGATCAACCTCGCCCACATCGTGATGGACCAGCTCATCGCCACCGGCCACGTCAGCCGCGCCGCGCTCGGCGTGCTGGTGCAGGACGCGGACGCCGATGATGCCGAGTTCGTGGGGCTCCGGAGCGTGCAAGGGGTCGTGGTGCAGGACTTCTCCGGTAACGACTCCCCCGCCAAGGCCGCTGGCATCCAGCGGGGTGACGTCATCGTCACGATCGACGGCCAGCCGGTGAACTACGTGGGCCAGCTGCAGCAGGTGGTCGGCTTCAAGCCGGTGGGCCAGTCGGTGCACGTCGAGGTGGCCCGCCAGGGCGGGGTCCGCCGGACGTATGACGTGCGGCTCATCTCGGGCGAAGCGCGCACTCGGGCGCAGATCGCGCGGGCCGACAACGAGGACGACCGGAATGGGAAGGACGCGTCCGGCAACCCGACCACGCCGGCCAACACCCTCCTCGGCGTCTCGGTCACCCCGCTCACCAGCGCCCTGTCGGAGCGGCTGGAGCTGCAGAACCACGTCGAAGGTGTCGTCATCACGGACGTCGATCCGTCGGGGCCGGCCGCGGACAAGCTGTTCGACGAGGCCAGTGGCAGCGGACCCGACATCATCGTGGCGGTGAACGGACGCGCCGTGAAGACCGAAGGGGAGCTGCGTGACGCCCTCCGCGCGGTCGGGGCCGGCAAGATCGCATCGCTCGACATCTACAACGCGCGCTCCGACTCACGCCGGATGGAACGGCTGCGGCTGGGTCAGTAGACGGTCGGGCGGTCAGGCGGTGTCATAACGGCCCCAGTATGGCGTCGGGAAGCGGGGGGTCGGACCCCGCTCCGGCTACGTTCCGACAGATGCGTGTAGTGATCGTGGGAGCGGGCTCGCTCGGATCTGCAATTGGGGGATT
>JANLXK010000113.1:0-2405 GCA_031365045.1 Gemmatimonadota bacterium
GACTCGCGCTGCGCGCTCGTGTGGGCCGCTTCGGTCGCCGCCTACCCGCCTACGCGCCTCGCCGCCTCCACCAGGATCCGCTGCGTCGCCCGCTCCTCTTCCCCGGGGGCCGGGCGGCGTTGCACGTAGCTCCCGTCGGGCCGGAGATCCCACGCCTGCCGGTTGTCGTCCAGCAGCATGAAGAGCAGGTCGCGCAGTTGGCGCCGCTGCTGCGGGTCGATGATCGGCGCGGCGGCCTCGATGCGGCGGTCGAGGTTGCGCGGCATCCAGTCGGCCGAGCCGATGTAGATCTCTTCCTCGCCGCCGTTCCGGAAGTAGAAGGCGCGGCTGTGCTCGAGGAAGCGGCCGATGATGCTCTGCACCCGGATCCGCTCGCTCACTCCGGGGAGCCCGGGGCGCAGGCAGCAGATCCCGCGCACGATCAGGTCGATCGTCACCCCGGCCTGCGAGGCCGCATACAGTTCGGCGATGATCTCGCCATCCTGGATGGCGTTGAGCTTGGCCACGATCCGGGCCTCCTGGCCGGCCCGCGCGTGCTCCGCCTCGCGCCGGATCATCGCCACGAATCGATCCCGCATCCCCTTCGGCGCCGTGATGAGTCGCCGGAACTTGGTGGGCGACCCGAAGCCGGTCAGGAGATTGAAGAGCTCCGTCAGGTCGGCGGCGAGCTCGGGATCGGCGGAGAGAAGGCCGAAGTCAGTGTAGTGTCGAGCGGTCTTCGGATTGTAGTTGCCGGTGCCGAGGTGGACGTAGCGCCGGATCCCGTCCCCCTCGCGGCGGACCACGAGGAGTATCTTGGCGTGGGTCTTGAGCCCGGCCACGCCATAGCTCACGTGCACGCCGGCATCTTCCAGGCGGGTGGCCCAGATGATGTTGTTCTCCTCGTCGAACCGGGCCTGCAGCTCGATCAGCACCGCGACCTGCTTGCCCCGCTCGGCCGCCTGTTCCAGCAGGCGCGCCACCGAGGCGTCGCCCCCGGTGCGGTAGAGCGTCAGCTTGATCGCGAGCACATCCGGATCATCGGCCGCGGCCTGGATGAACCGCTCGACCGAGGTGGTGAAGCTCTCGTACGGGTGGTGCAGGAAGACATCCCCTTCGCGGAGCACCTCGAAGATGTTCCGCCCGCTGGCCAGCCGGGCGTTGGGCATGGTCTGGTGCGGCGTCTCCTTCAACGGCGGCAGGTCGAGGGCGTGGATGGCGAAGAGATCGCTCGCGTCCATCAGACCCGCCACCTCGTAGACGTCTTCGGCCGCGAGCCACCCCGGCGAGGCGTCCTGTTCCTCGGAGAACTCCCCCAGCAGCATCTGCCGCACCTCCAGCGGGGTGCGGGGGCTCACCTCGATGCGGGTCACTGCCCCGAACTTCCGGTTCCGGACCTCTTCCTGGATCAGAGACATGAGGTCCTCGGCCTCGTCGTGCTTGATCTCGAGGTCGGCGTTCCGGGTGATGCGGAAGGTGGACCAGCCGATGATCTCGACCCCCGGGAAGAGGGCCTCGAGGTTGGCGCCGATCACCTGCTCCAGCGGCACGAAGGTGTTGGGCTGGTCGAGCGGGATCCACCGCGGCAGGATCTTCGGCACCTTCACCCGCGCGAAACGCTCCTCGCCATTGTCATCGCGCAGCGTGACGGCCAGCGAGAGCGAAAGATTCGAGATGTAGGGGAAGGGATGTGCCGGATCGACCGCCAGCGGGGTCAGCACGGGGAAGACGTTGGCCTGGAAGTAGGCGTCGAGCACTCGGCGCGAGCGCGCCGGGACCGCCTGGATGTCCAGCAGCTCCACCCCGTGGCGCGCGAGCTCGGGGATCAGCTCCCGCTCGAGCAGGACGCTCGCCTGGGCCTGGAGGTCGCGCACCACCCGCCCGATGGCCCGAAGCTGCTCCTCCGGCGTCATCCCGTCACTGGTCCGGTCGGCATAGCCCACCGCCGCCTGCTGCTTCAGCCCCGCCACCCGGATCTGGAAGAACTCGTCCAGGTTGCTGGCGTAGATCGCCAGGAACTTGCACCGCTCCAGCAGGGGCGTGCGGGGGTCCTGGGCCTCGTGCAGTACCCGCCGGTTGAACTCCAGCCAGGAGAGCTCTCGGTTGATGTACAGCGACGGGTTGCGAAGATCCTGCGGCGCTTCTTCGGTCCGGATCTGGAGGACGTCGGTCATGCCTGAAATCTACCGCCGCTCACCGACCCCTTGTAACGAACGCGTAACTCCATATGTAACAACGACTTATCAGTTGAACGCTTCCGACGATCTGCGCCGAGGGGCGGCCGCCTCGGCCGCCCCTACTTGATCCAATTTCCCCAAGAAAGGGCGCGCGAGGCGCGCGCCCCTGGGCGCGGGTCGAACACCCCTCAGTTCACAACCACCGGCACCGCCCAGAGATCCGACCGGTAGTCGTCCCCCGACGCCGTG
>JANLXK010000132.1:0-3344 GCA_031365045.1 Gemmatimonadota bacterium
CAGAGTTCCTAAATTCCAATCCCGGCCTCCGGAGCAGGTTCAAGCGGTCCTTCCGATTCGTTGATTACGCACCAACCGAGCTGCTCGAGATTTTCGAGAAGCTAGCCAATAAGGATGATTACATCCTAGAGCCAGCGGCGAGGGCCGGCCTGGGCTCATTTCTCGAGCGACTCCATGCCGATCGCGGCGAGAACTTCGGAAACGGGCGGACGGTCCGAAACGTGTTCGAGTCCATGGTGGCACGCCAGAATGATCGAGTGGCGCGACTCAAGGACCCCGACAAGCCGACGCTGATGACACTTACGCAGGACGACCTGCCTTTGGGTTTGAGTTTTGACTGAGAAGACGAGGACTTTGACGCGCACCATCGAGCGCATTGCCGGTGGCGGTGACGGCGTCGGGAAGCTTGAGGACGGTCGCACCGTCTTCGTGCCGCGGACCGCGACAGGGGATCTCGTCGAACTCGTGGACGTACGGATGTACAAACGGTTCGCGCGGGCCCAAGTGGGTCGGCTGGTGGAGCCGGGGCCGGGCCGGGTGGAACCCCGCTGCGTCCATTACGACCGCGACCGCTGCGGCGGTTGTCAGTTGCAGCATCTCGAGCGCGAACGCCAGATCGCGGCGAAGCGCACCTTCATCGGTGACGCGCTCCGTCGGCTCGGCAAGCTCGAGGTCAGCGACCCGGAGGTGGTGTCCGGTGGAGACGAGTTTGGGTATCGCACCAAGGTCACCCTCGCGCGCGGGAAGGGCGGGATGCTGGGATTGCACCGCGAAGGGGAGCCGGACCGGATCTTCGCGCTGGAACGCTGTGAGCTGATGGCGCCCGCCCTGCAGAGCGTCTGGGATCGTGTGCGTCCCCTGCAGGCGCATCTCCCCAAAGACCTCGAGCGATTGGTGCTGCGCCTCGATCGGGAGGGCGGGGTCCACATGATCGTGGAGACGTCGTCGGGGGATAGTTGGACCGGTGCTCGCGACCTGGCGGAGATGCTTGGCCGAGGGGCGGCCGCCCCGGCCGCCCGTTCGGCGGAGGAATTGGATCCTGTGAGCGGTCGCCCGAGGCGGGCGACCCTCGGCGGGGTAACGATCTGGTGGCATCCGTTGGGAGGCTCCCCTCGGGTCGTGGCCGGCGGCGACGGGCGCACCGCCTATCCCGCCACCGTGTTCGAACAGGTGAACCCGACGATGGGCGACCAGGTCCGGCGGTGGGCGGTGGATCAGGGAGGCGACGTGCGCGGCCAGCATTGCTGGGACCTCTACGCCGGCATCGGCGAGACCAGTGTGATGCTGGTGGAGAAGGGGGCGACGGTCGAGAGCATCGAGGGGGATCGTCGAGCGGTGGCACTCGCGCTCAAGCACCCCGCACTTCGCACTTCGCACATCGCACATGCGGGAAAGGTCGAAGACCTGATGGGGACGTTGAAGCGCCCCGAGGTGGTCATCGCGAATCCCCCGCGGGTCGGGATGGCTCCGAAGGCGGTGGACGTGCTGGCCATGGTGCGTCCGCGGCGCCTGATCTATGTCTCGTGCGATCCCGCGACCCTCGCGCGCGACGTGGCGCGGCTCGGCAGCGGGTGGCGGGTGGTCTCGGTGAAGGGGTTCGACCTCTTCCCCCAGACCGCCCATGTCGAAACGGTGCTCGTGCTGGAGGCAGCGTGAAGTATTTCGTGACGGTCGGAGGGCGTGAGGTCGTGGTGGAGCTCGAGGGCGAGCACGCCATCGTGGACGGTACGCCCTACCACTCGGCCCATCTCACCGCCCTTCCGGGCACGCCTATCCGGCACCTGACCTTGGATGGTGGATCGGAAGTGCTGGCGGTCGAGGCTGCGGGCCGTGGGCTGTGGGCTGTGGGCTTTCAGGGAGAACGGCACGAGCTCGAGGTGGTCGACGAGCGCACCCGTCACATCCGGTCGCTCACCGGGGGAGAAAAACGGGCCGGGGGGCCCCCCGTCCTCAAGGCCCCGATGCCTGGGATGGTGATGAAGGTCTCGGTCGAAGCGGGGCAGCGGGTCGAGGCCGGGGCCGCCCTGGTGGTGCTCGAGGCGATGAAGATGGAGAATGAGCTCCGGGCCCCGGCGGCAGCGATGGTGAAGGGCGTGAAGGTGCAGGCGGGGCAGGCGGTGGAGAAGGGGCAAGTGCTTGTGGAATTTGAAGTTAGCTGAACATGTCGCACGGACGCACGGACGCACTGTCGCACCGATGCAGGTTCGCTGAACCCGGGCGCCTGTGCGCCTGTCCGACCGTGCGTCTCCCTTGACCCAAGTGCTTGCTCCCGGCTATCTTGCAGGTCTGTCTGGTATTTTGTTTTTGACCCGAAATCCGAGCAGGGCGATGCAGACGACGTTTTCCGCCACGCCGAAGGATCAGGAGCACAACTGGCACGTGGTCGACGCCGAGGGGATGCCCCTGGGCCGGCTGGCGAGCGCAGTGGCGCAACTCATCCGTGGCAAGCACAAGCCGACGTTCACGCCGCACATGGACGGTGGCGATTTCGTCGTCGTGATCAACGCTTCGAAGGTGAAGCTGACCGGCAAGAAGCTGGACCAGAAGACGGTGTTCAAGCACACCGGCTGGATGGGTCACGACACGCACACGCCGATCAAGGAGATCCTGGCCAAGCACCCTGACCGCGTCATCGAGAAGGCGGTGTTCGGGATGCTTCCCAAGAATTCCCTGGCCAAGCAGAAAATGCGCACCAAGCTCAAGGTCTTCGCCGGCGCCGAGCACACCCACGCCGCCCAGATGCCCCAGCCCTACGTGATCGGCCGCAAGGCCGCGAAGGTGACCGCATGAGTGGGAAGCCCGAATTCCGCTGGCAGGCCACCGGCCGCCGCAAGACCTCCGTGGCCCGTGTGTACCTCGTGCCGGGGACCGGCAAGTGGGACGTGAACGGCCGCACCCTTGGGGATTACTTCCCCCGGCCGTCGTTGGTGCTCCACATCCAGCGCCCGTTCCAGACCACCGACACCCTCGGCGCGTTCGACGTGAAGGCGCACGTGGACGGCGGCGGGCAGTCGGGGCAGGCCGGCGCCCTCCAGCTCGGCATCGCCCGCGCGCTGGTCGAGGCCGATGCGCTGCACCGCCCCAAGCTCCGCGCCGGCGGCTTCCTGACCCGCGATCCGCGGGCCGTCGAGCGCAAGAAGCCCGGCCAGCCGGGCGCCCGCAAGCGGTTCCAGTTCTCGAAGCGTTAACCAGCGGGCCCGCGACTCGTCGCGGGCCTACAACTCTCACCTCGACCCGATCCATGCCGGGGTCCCCTCAGGGGGTCGGCGCGGAGATGACGGCGGGGGACGATCAACCCCTAGAAGGGAATCACCGCAGAATGGCTCAGCCGCTCCTGCAGGACC
>JANLXK010000187.1:0-1873 GCA_031365045.1 Gemmatimonadota bacterium
CCACCTGCCCACCTGCCCACCTGCCCACCTGCCTACCTGCCTACCTGTCCGTCTGTCTATCTATCTGTCTACCCCAGCGCTTTCGCCGCCGCGGCCGCCACGTCCTTGTCGTCGTCCCCCTTGAGCTGCTCGAGGGCCGCCTTGGCCGGGCCGCTCGAGGGCAGCGAGAGTCGCAGCCCTTCCACCGCCCAGAGCCGCGGCTGCGTCGGTTGCTTGCGGAGGAGCTTCCGCGGCGGGTTGGCCTGCCGCACCAGCGCCTGCACCCCCTCGGGGGTCGCGGTGCGGCCGAGCGCGAAGCACATCTCGCGCTGCACTTCGGGCGGGAGATTCTCCTCTTCGCCGAGCATCGTCGCGATCCGGAGGGCGAGGGCGCGGTTGTGCTTCCCGTCGATCAGCACCAGGGTCTGGGTCCGGACGCTCGTCACCGGATCCTTCAGCGCCTGCCGCAGCGGCTCGACGGTGGCGCTGGTGCCGATCTTGGCGAGCGCCACGACGGCGGCCTTCCGCACCCGCTCTTCGGTGTGGTTCAGCAGCCGAGCGAGCTCGGGGATGGCGCTCTCGAGCTTCAGTTCCCCGCAGAGCTCGGCGATGTTCCGCACCACGAACCACTCGTGGTGCTCGAGCATCCGCACCACCTGCTCCGATCCCTTCCGGCTGTGCACCAGGGCGTCGAAGTAGCCGCGGCGTTCATCGACCGTCGGCGCGAGCACCAGCAGGTCGAGCAGGACATCCGTGGCCGACTCGCCCATCCGGCTGAGCACGGTGAGGGCGTCGGGCCTGGTCTCCTTCCTGGCCAGCAGGCGCGCGGTCTCCTCGAGCGTCCGCCGGGGCATGATCCGCTTCAATGCCAGGTTGAACGGCCGGGCGTTGGTGCTCATGGGGCCGCCGGCAGTCGCCTCGGCGCGGATGATCCCGGCACAGACCTTGGCCACGTCGGGCCATTTCTCCTGCTGCACGCTGGTGTCGGTGATCCCCACCAGCTCCTGCAGGATGTTGCCGGCCTGGGGCCCCGAGGGGTCGCGCTCCAGCGCGATCAGCAGCTCGTCGATCCGGCCGATCGCCGCCTGGGCCGACGAAGGCATGTGTACCATCCCGCCATCTTCGCTCGAGATCATCCCTTCGCCGAGGGATGCCGCGAGCTGTTCGCTGGCGCGCACCGGTTGGGCCGGGCCGGCGCTCCGCTGATCGCCGGCATTGAACATCCGCATGTCGGGCGGAAGATTGCGCGGGAGGCCGCCGTGGGGAGGCGGACTCCCGGCGGGCGGCGCGGCCGGCGTGGGGAGCGGCGTGATCCTCGACGGTGCCATCGTCACTCCGGTCGGCGCGCCGAACTTGAACTGGCTCGCTCCCGGTTCACCGACAGTGGTGATGAACGCGTCGATGTGGACGTAGGTGTTCTTCGGCATCGACAGCGCCTTGCAGAGCGCCAGCAGCGATGCCGCGGGAGTCCCTTCGGGGAGCTCGAGGGAACCGACCCCGTGCATCAGCATCGTCCGGTTCAGCTCTTCGGCGCCCGGGGTCTCGGACTGCACGAGGACCTCCTGGAAGGCGAGCCCCTCGGGGGTCGCTTCCAGGTTCAGGGGGCTCACGCCGAGGGTGGTCATCAGCTGGCGAAAGACGTTCTTGTGCTCCTCCTTCGCGTTGGGCTTTTCGCGAAGGAGCTTGACCATCTGCCAGAGATCGCCGACGACGCTGAGCGGTGCGGACATAGGGGGAGGCCGCGCAAATCAAGGCGGCAGCGTAAGATACGCCGCCCCGGGCACCCAAGCCACCCCTGCATCGCGAGCACCGGGATAGTGCAAGAGTGGGCGGATGAGCTGGTGGTTCGATGGAAGATGGAGCCGTCCTGAGCGAAGCGAAGGACCTAGCCCGG
>JANLXK010000190.1:0-2341 GCA_031365045.1 Gemmatimonadota bacterium
CTTGGCCTGGTCGATCCGGGCCACCGCTTCGGCCTCGGCTTCACCGCCGCGCGCCGCCCCGGTTCCGAGGTGCACGACCCGATCGTGGCGGCGCCGGCCGACCCGGCGGCGGGCGGGTACCGGCGGCTCTCGAATCACGCCGGCGGGCTCGAAGGGGGGATGACCACCGGCGAACCGCTGGTGGTGCGCGTCGCGATGAAGCCGATCGCCACGCTGATGAGCCCGCTGGCCACCGTCGACCTGACGACGGGCGAGGCGGCACAGGCGCAGAGCGAGCGATCGGACGTGACCGCAGTACCCGCGATGGGGGTGATCGCCGAGGCGCTGGTGTGCCTCGTGCTGGCCGATGCGGTGCTCGAGAAGTTCGGTGGTGATTCGCTGGTGGAGCTCCGACGCAACGTCGCGGGCTACCAGGACCAGCTCCGCGCACGGTGGGCCGCCCTCGCGGGCGCGCCCGCGGAGGGATGACACGATGGCGCAGCGACACGTGATGCTCGTAGGTCTCCCCGGCTCGGGGAAGACGACCGTCGGCCGGATCGTGGCCCAGCGCCTCAACACCGGGTTCGTCGACTTCGACCAGGTGCTCGTGCGCAAGCAGGGGATGCCGATCGCGCAGATCTTCGGCCTCCACGGCGAGCAGAAGTTCCGCGAGATGGAGAGCCAGGTGGCCGACCACGCGCTTGCGGGCCCGCCGGCGATCATGGCCCCCGGCGGCGGATGGGCGGCCCAGCCCGGTCACCTTGAGCAGGCCAAGGAGGCGGGCGCCGTCGTGGTCTACCTCAAGGTCTTCCCGGCGGTCGCGGCCAACCGCGCCTCGGGGGACGGGACCCGCCCCCTCCTGGTCGGCGACGACCCGCTGGCGCGGATGAAGAAGCTGCTCGACGAGCGGGAATCCTTCTATAAGAAGGCGGACGTCGAGGTGTTCAACGACTCGCCGAAGACGGCGGACCAGGCGGCGGACGATATCGTGAAGATCGCGCGGGAGCAGGCCGGTTGGACCTGAAACGCTAACCCATTGGTGGGCAACGTCTTGAAGACCTACGGCTTGCCATTGGAGCGGTCCCGGTCTTTTTTGTCCGGGAACCAATTGACGTTCCGTTGAGCACAGCACTGCACGTTGGAGCAGAATGACGACAAGCAAGAGCGCGGCGACCAGCCCAGGCAAGGGCAAAGGAAAGGGCAAGGCGAAGGCAGCAGTGGTCGCTGAGACCACCACGGCCGTCGCCCCCGCGAAGCGCGTCCCCAAGAAGGGCGCGGGCTCGAACACGCGCCTTGGTCCCACCCTGGTGATCGTGGAGTCGCCCACCAAGGCGAAGACCATTGGCAAGTATCTCGGCGCCGGCTACGACGTCAAGGCGACGGTCGGTCACCTGATCGACCTCCCCACCCGCGAGCTCGGCGTGGACGTCGACAACGGCTTCGCGCCCAAGTACGTGGTGATCAAGGGGAAGACCAAGACCCTCAGCGAGATCAAGAAGGCCGCCAAGGAGGCCAAGGAGATCATCCTCGCGACGGACCCCGACCGCGAAGGTGAGGCGATCGCCTGGCACGTGGCCAATCAGCTGGGTGACAAGGTGCCGACCCGCCGGGTGCTCTTCCAGGAGATCACCAAGGAGGCCGTCAAGGAAGCGATGGCCAATCCGGGCGACGTCGATCCCAACAAGGTCAACGCGCAGCAGGCCCGCCGCATCCTTGACCGGCTCGTGGGGTACAAGGCGAGCCCGATCCTCTGGCGCACCATCAAGACCGGGCTCTCGGCCGGCCGGGTGCAGACGGTGGCCCTGCGGCTCATCGTCGAGCGTGAGCGCGCCATCCGCGCCTTCACGGCGGTGGAGTACTGGTCGATCGGCGCGCTCTGCGCCAAGGACGGCCAGGAGTTCGAGGCGGAGCTCAAGAAGATCGACGGCAAGGAGCCGGATCTCCCGAACGCCGCCACTGCCGACCAGGTGGTGAGCGCGCTGCAGAAGCTCCCGTTCATCGTCACCAAGGTGGAGCAGCGGCAGCGCCGGAAGCAGCCGAGCGCGCCGTTCACCACCAGCACGCTGCAGCAGGAAGCGAACAAGAAGATCGGGTTCAGCACCCGGCGCACCATGCGCGCGGCGCAGGACCTCTACGAGGGCATGGACGTCGGCGAGGACAGCGCGGTCGGCCTCATCACCTACATGCGGACCGACTCGGTGCGCGTGTCGGACGCGGCCATCGCGTCGGTGCGGGATTTCATCGGCTCGAACTACGCCACGCCGTATCTGCCGGCGTCGCCCAACACCTACAACACCCGGAAGAACGCCCGGGTCCAGGATGCGCACGAGGCCATCCGGCCCACCGACGTCCGCCGCCGGCC
>JANLXK010000221.1:0-3352 GCA_031365045.1 Gemmatimonadota bacterium
CCTCCTGGCGCTGTTCCGGCGACGGGTCATTCAGCGCGACGAAGCGCCTCGCATCACGCGCGGCCTCGGTGGTCGAGCTGTCGAGCGCGGCGAGCGCCCAGTAGCGCGCGGCAAAGTCGAGATCATGCTTGGCCAGCTCGCCCAGCTCTTCCGGCGTCTGGTCCGTCTTCGCTGTGCCGAGCAGCCAGCCGCCCTCATCGAAGCGGAAGGTGACCGGCGCCTGTGGCAGGGACAGCGCAAAGCGCTGGTTCTGTTCCGTCACCATGAGCTCCCGGCGCACGACTGAATCCCGGGTGACGATCCGCACGGTGGCGGGGAAGCGGAAGAAGGGATGGGTCGAGTCGATGCGCTGGGTCTGGGAGACGGTGAGCGTGAGGGTGCGATCGCCGGCGTTCCATGCGCGCGTCACCTGCACTTTCGGATAGCCAATCCCGTAGGCCCACTGGTCGAAGAACCAGTCGAGGTCGCAGTTGCAGGTCCGCTCCATCGCGACCGCGTAGTCGGCGGTGGTGACGGGCTGGAAGGCGTTGTCGGTCAGGAAACGGTGCATTCCCGTCCAGAAGAGGGAGTCGCCCAGGAGCCGGCGCATCTGGTGCGCCAGCTGGGCGCCCTTGGGATAGACATGCCCGCTGAAGAAGAGGACGATCGGGTCGGTGCCCTGGTAGGTGCCCCAGACGAGTGGGCGGACCTCGTTCCGGTCGGCGCCCATCGCCTGCTGCTGCTGCTGCCACCACTCGAGCTGGCCCGTCTCCCACCCCCGGCTTTTCTCGGCCTGCACCGATTCCATGTAGGTCGTGAGCCCTTCGTTGAGCCAGATGTCGGCCCAGGAGGCGGCCGTGGTGAGGTCGCCGAACCACTGATGCGCCAGCTCGTGGGCGTTGAGCCCGCGGGTGTCGGCCTGGGGGGCGTCGCCGGCGGCGCGGAGGGCGAGGTCGGTCTGGGTGGTGGCGGAGACGTTCTCCATCCCGCCGTAGGTGAAGTCGGGGATGATCGCCTGGTCGTACTTGTCCCACGGGAAGGGGACGCCGAGCACCTGGGAGTAGGTCTCCATCATCGCGGGGGTCTCGCCGAAGGAGCGCCACGCGGAGGCCACCGTGTCGGCGTAGGTCCAGTACTCGACCGGGATGCCGCGCCAATGATCGGTCAGGACCGTGAAGGGTCCGACCACTATAGAGTAGAGATAGGTCGAGGCCGGCTGCTCCTGTGACCAGTGCCAGACCCTCTGGCCTCGGGGGGCGTCGGTGACGCCGACCAGGCGACCGTTGGAGAGGACCCGCTGGTTGCTGTCGACGGTGACGAAGAATTCCCAGGTGGCCTTGTCGTTGGGGGCGTCGTAGGTGGGGACCCAGGCGCGGGTCTCGGTGGCCTCGCCCTGCGACCAGACCACATCACGGCGGGGAACGAAGTAGAGCCCCCGTTCGGGGACGCCGTGATAGGTGAGGCTGAACTGCACCGTGTCGCCGACGTGCGCGGTCCGGGCGAGGCGCACCGTCACGTGAGCGGTATCCGCTGTGAATCGGAGGGTCTTGTTCCTGGCATCGGCGGCCCGATCGATCGTCAGGTTCTCGGCGTAGAGCCGGAGCGTATCGGTGGCCCCCTCGGTGATCACGACCTTGGTGATCACGCGGCCGTAGAGGGTGCGATGCGGCACGTCGAACCGGATGCTGATGTTCTGGTGCAGGAGGTCGAAGCGGCGCGGTTCCTGGGGCCAGTCGCGGGGCGGGACGTAGACGCCGACGACGCCGGTGGGGCGCTGGGCGGCAGCGACCCCGGGCAGGGCCGCGAGGAGGAGCAGGGAAGCGAACGTCAGACGGCGCATCAACAGCTCCGAGTGGATCGGGGAGGAGCGGGAAAAGTAGTCGTGGGGAAAAGCGAACGCCGCCCCATCTACGAGGCGGCGTCGGTATCTGTTTCGGAACGGATCAGCGGCGGCGACCGAAGATCCGGAGGAGCATCAGGAAGAGGTTCACGAACGAGAGGTAGAGCGTGAGCCCCCCGTACACCGCGAAGCTCTGCGCCTGGTCGCCTTCGGCCGCGAGCGCCATCGACTTGAGCATCTGCGCCTTATAGGCGGTCAGGGCCGTGAAGACGATGACACCGACCACCGTGATGATGAACTGCAGCGCGTCATTGTGCCAGAAGAGCCCCACCAGTGAGGCGAGGATCAGGCCGACGAGCCCCATGAACGCGAACTGGCCGACACCGCGCAGGTCGCGGTGTGTTACGGTGCCGTACAGGGCGAGCGCGCCGAACATCCCCGCCGTCACCAGGAAGGTCGAGCCGAGGGAGGCCGCGGTGTAGAGGGTGAAGATGCCGCCGAAGGTGAGGCCGGTGAGGCCGGCGTAGCCGAGGAAGATCGCGCCGGCCATCGTCGGGCTCATCGTCGCGATCCGTCGGCCGATCCAGACCACCAGCCCAAGCTGCGCGATGATCAGGCCGAAGAAGAGGATGGTGTTGCCGAAGATCAGCCGGAGCAGGGACGGGGACTGTGCCGTCACGGCGGCGACCGCGGCGGTCACCAGCAGGCCGGCGAACATCCAGCCGTAGGTCCGGGTCAGGAAGGTCGTGATCCGTTCGGTGGCCGCGAGGTCGGCGGTGGTAGGGGCGGTGGTGCCGCGCATCACGTTGGGGTCGGTCATGACTGAAATGTATCTCAAAGCGCCGAAGTGCGAAGCACCCCCTCCCCCCGAGGTGCAGGGAGGGTGGATGGTCGGGCTCCATCACACCCGGTGGACGAGTCCGAATGAAAGATCCTTCGAGTTGACTAGTGGCTCTCTTCATTCGCGTCGCATATTATGTAAACAGTCAGGTCCAGTAAATCCTAAAGAAATATTTATCAACTATCGGGGGCTCTCGTGAACGAAGCGCGCCGTGCGTTCCTCAAGTGGGCTGCAACGATCGGATCCCTCTTCTCCGGGGTATTGGTCGGCGTCCCGACCCTGCGCGCCTTCCTCTCGCCCGTCTTCCGACCCCGGGCGGCCAAGCGGTGGATCAAGGCGGGCGAGGTCGAGCAGATCGAGATGGGGGTGCCGACCCGCTTCGATTTCTCGGAAACGGTCAATGACGCCTGGGTGGAGACCCGCGCGCTCCGCGGGGTGTGGATCTACACCGAGGACGGGACCGAGTTCATCGTCTACAACGGCCAATGCACCCACCTCGGCTGCAGTTACGCCTTCGACAGCGCTGCCGGGCACTTTCAGTGCCCCTGCCACCACGGATTCTTCGACCTGAAGAGCGGGGCGGTCCTCGACGGCCCTCCGCCCCGCCCGCTCGACCGCCTCGAGACCAAGGTCGAGGACGGGATACTGTACGTGGCCTACCAGACCTTCCGCGCCGGGATCTCTCAGCAGAT
>JANLXK010000229.1:0-6931 GCA_031365045.1 Gemmatimonadota bacterium
GACATTCAGCCCGCCGGTGGTGCTGAGGGGGCCGCTCAGCGTGAGCGTCCCGGTCGTGTTGAGGGTCGGGACGGTGAAGTTCCCGCGGACGGTCTTGGCCGTGCCGCTCAGCGTCACCGTGCCAGTGCCGTCGATGGTCCCGGAGTTGTCGGTATTGCCGGTCGTCGTGAGGGTGACCGCGGTGGTGGTGAGCGTCGCGCCCGAGGCGATGGTCAAGTCGTTGATCGTCGTCGGGGAACTTAAGACCGGCGTGGCCACTCCGGTGGGGATGAAAACGTTGTCGGCCGCGGTCGGCACCCCCACGGGGGACCAGTTGGTCGGGTCGCTCCAGTCGGTGCTGGTGAAGCCGTTCCACTGCTTCGTGGTCCCGATCGGGGTCGCGATGGCGGTGAAGAAGACGGTGTCCAACGGGATCGCGGCGGTCGTGGCCGTCGCGGTGAAGCTTCCCGCCGTGGCCCCGAGGGTCACGGTGCCGGTCGGTGCGACGCCGGCCGCGTCCGTCACCGGCGACGGTGTGGCGAAGGTGAGCCCGGTGCCTCCGACGACGGCGTAGTCGACCGTCACGCCCGCGATCGGGTTGCCGAACTGGTCGGTCAGGCGGACCTGCATCGGGCCGGCGAGCGGCGTGTTCACCGTCGCCGACTGCGAGTCGCCCGCGACCTTGGCGAGGATGTTCGGTGCTCCGGCCGCGGCCACCGCGTAGAACGCGACGGTGTCGGTGAGGCCGGCGACGGTGGCGATGACGGAATCGAGCTGCGCGACGGTCCCGAGGGTGACGGGGGTGGCGGCCACGCCGCTCCCGTCGGTCTGGGCGCTGTCGAGCACCACGGCGCCGCCGGTCAGGACGGTCCACTTGACCCACACGCCCGGCACCGGGTTGGTCGCCGCGTCGCGGGCCTGGACGGTGAAGGAGCTCGCGAGGGTCGCGGCCACGGTGTCGCTCTGGCCCGTGCCGCTCACGTACACGAGCGCGGAGGCTGCGCCCGCGGTGGCAGTGGCGGTAAAGAGGGCGGTCACGGTGTCGCCGCGGATCTGCGCCGTGAGCGAGTCCTCGCCCACGATGGATCCGAGGTGGGGTGCGAACAGCTTCGCAAAGCCGGTGGAGTCGGTCAGCGTCGTATCCGGGAGCCCGACCGGGTCGAACCCGGCGATGTTGGTCCAGGTGACGGCGACGCCCGAATCAGCGTGGTTGCCGTAGGCGTCCTGCGCGAAAACGGAGAAGTCGATCGGAAGCGTCGTGCTGACCTGCGCCGTCTGGCCGAGCCCGCCGACCGGGGTGAGTGTGGTGGCCTTGCCCGCGCGCATCTTGAGGTTGAACACGGTGGCGATGGTGGTGTCAACGTTGTACACGACCACCACGGCCGGGACGGCGATCGAGTCGTAGGTGACCTGCACCGCCGCCCGACCGTTGATGTCGGTCTGGGTCGAGTCGGCGCTCAATGTCATCCCGGCGGTGGTCCAGTAGAGCCAGACGTTCGGCACCGGGCTGGCGCCGCCATCGACCAACCGCACCACCAGCGAATCGGTCAGCGTGCTGAGGACGGTGTCGGCCTGGTTGTCGCCCAGGAGCTTGGTGAGGAAGGCGGGCGCGGCGCCGATCCCGGTCGCGTTGAAGTCGACGAACGCCGAGGTGCTGTCGAGGGCCGCGTGGACGGTGTTGGTCCCCGGGGTCGCCCCGAGGGTGTAGCCGATCGACGCCTGGCCCGCGGCGCTGGTGAGCACGGTGTCGCCCGCGAGGGATCCGCCGCCCGCGGTCACGGTGAAGATCACCGGCGCCCCTGCGACGTTGTTCCCCGATGCGTCGGTCACGTGGACGATGAACGGGAGCGCCAGCGCCTTGCCCAGGGTGTCACTCTGGCCGTCGCCGCTCACGAGTGCGATCTGCGCCGCCCTCCCTGGGGTGACGTCAAAGGTGAAGAGCTGCTGCAGGGCGGGGACCGCGGTGACGGTCGCCGTCACGCCCCAGTTGCCCACGGTGTCACCGAAGGTGACGTTCACCGAAACCTGTCCGCTCAGGTCGGCGGTATCGCGCGGCTGGCTCGGCGTGACGCCGCCGGTCCCGACGAACGACACTTCGGCACCAGGCACGGGCCGGCCACCGGCGTCGAGGACCTCCAGCACCATCGGGAGGGCCAGCGTCGCCAAAGCTGTATCGGTCTGACCGAAGCCGCTCACCGGGTTCAGGTTGGCGGCGGTCCCGGGGACGGCGGTCGCCGTGAAGTCCACGAACGCGGCGGTGCCGGAGAGGGTGGCCCGGATGGTGTCGACGCCTGGCACCAGGCCGAAGAGGTAGCCGACGGCCGCATCGCCCGAGGCGTTGGTGGCCACCGAGTCGGCGAAGAGGGTGCCGGAGCCCGCGATGCGGGTGAAGAGCACCATCGCGCCCGCCACCGGATTGCCGAAGGCATCGGTGACCCGCGCTACGAACGGGAGCGGGATGGCGTTCCCGACGGTATCGGACTGGCCGCTGCCGCTGAAAATGGCGATGGCACTCGGCGCCGCCGCCACCGCGAAGAGGAAGATGGAATCGATGATCGAGCCGACCTGGGCCTCGACGCGCACCGTGCCTGCCACGGGGTCGGCGGTGTAGATGCCGCGGGCCACGCCCAGCGAGTCGGTGAAGGTGCTCTGGATGCCGGCGGGGAGGATCAGCGCGAAGCTGCCCACGGCCGGGATGAAGGCCCAGTCGACCTTGGCCCCGACGACAGGGTTGTTCGTCCCGTCGCGGACCAATACGGCGAAGGTGTCGGCCGTGGTGTTGACCGTCACCGTTTGGCTGTCGCCCTGCACGGTGACGATCGACGCCGGCGCCGCCGAGATGGCGGTGGCGGTGAAGGTGACGGTGCTGCAGGCGCAGAGGAGCGTGGCGGTGATGCTGTCGGTCCCGGCGCTCCCCAGGGTGTAGCCGATGCTCGCGAGCCCGGCGCCGTTGGTCAGCACCGTGTCACCGGCGAGGGTGCCGGTGCCGGCGATGCGCTGGAACAGGATCCCGGTCCCGGCGACGGAGTTGCCGAACGCGTCGGTGGCGAGCACCACGAACGGCAGCGGGAGGGCGGTGCCGGCGGTGTCGGTCTGGCCGTCGCCCGAGCTGATCGCGAGGGTGGTGGCGACACCGTTCAGGGCGGTAGCGGTGAACGTCGCCGACGCGCCTCCGGCCTGGGCGCGCACGGAGTCGGTCCCGGACAGTGTGCCGAGGGTGTAGGCCACGGCGGTCCGGCCGGCGGCGTCGGTGAAGGTCGTGGCGCTGCTGGTGGTGCCGCCGCGGACCACGGTCCAGCTGACGGAGGCGCCGACCACCGGCTGGGTGGTGGCGCTCCGGACGATGACGATCAGCGAATCGGTGAGGAGCCGCCCGACCGTGTCGGTCTGGGCATCACCGAAGAACTTGGCCACGGTGGCCGGCGCCCCATTGATGGCGGTGGCCTGGAACGTCACGAACGCGCTGGTCCCCGCGAGCGTGGCGGTGACGGAATCGATCCCGACCGTGCCGAGGGTGTACCCGCTCGCTGCCAGGCCGCTCACATTCGTGAGCGAGGAGTCGAGGGCGAGAGTGCCGGTGCCCACGGTGCGGAGCCAGTACACCTTCGCGCCGCTGACCGGATTGTTGAAGGCGTCGGCCACGCGCACGGTGAACGGCGTCGCGAGGGTGCGCCCCGCGCTGTCGCTCTGCAGGTTGCCCGCCTGGATCGCGATGGCGGCGGCCGGTCCGGCATTGGCGGTGGCGCTGAAGGTGCGGCTGATGGCAGTGCCGACCACCGTCGCGGTGTAGTTGTACGTCCCGGCCGTGGTGCCGAGGACGCCGCGGGTGCGGACTCGGCCGTTGACGTCCGTGATCAAGGTGAAGGTGTCGCGCACGGCGCCGCCGGCGGTGACCGCCGCGAAGCGCACGGCGACGCCGCTGATGCCGAGGGAGTCGGCACCCTTCACGCGAGCGACGAAGAGTGCTGCGAGGGAGTCGCCGGCGAGGCCGCTCTGGGCCGCGCCGCTGTCGGCGGTGATGACCACGGGGACCGGTGCGAAGGTGACGAGCGTGGTGTCGGCGATCCCGGTGGGGGTGAAGCCGATGACTCGCACGCTGCCGCGCAGGTTCGGCGCGATGAGCCGCCCCTGGGCATTGATCCGGGCGACGGTGCTGTCGCTGGTCTTCCAGGCGGTGTAGAACGAGGCGACCGGTGCGTCCGACGAATCGATCGCGGTGGCGGTGAAGAAGAGGGTGTCGCGCAGGAAGATCGTGGTGTCGCCCGGGCTCAGCGTGATCGCGGCGACGTTCGTGCCCGGCCCGACGTAGTTCAGGATCACGGTCGGGATGGCGGCGGCGCTGGGCGGACCGTCCACGACCTCCACGTCGAGCGAGTCGACGAAGAGGAGGGTCGGGCCAGCCTTGATCTCGATGACCGCGGAGAGGCTCTCGGGGCTGGACTGCAGCAGGATCGGGAGGGCGAGGTGAAGCGTGGCGCTGTCGGGCGAGAAGAAGACGGTGGTATCGAGCACCACCTGGTTCACCGGCCGAGTGAGCAGCACGTGCACGCTGTCGGCCACCACGCCGAATTGGCTCAGCGAATTGCTGATGCCGTACACCGGCTTGAAGGCGAAGTACCCGACCCCGCCTCGCGACGGCCCGTTCTGGTCTTGAGAACAGGTCGCGACGGCGAGGGCCAGGGCCCACGGCAGGATGCGGCGATATGTGCGCGAGACAGCGGCGCGAAGAGTGGTGCTGTCGGAGGGCATCGGCGTCGGGAGAGCGACCGTTACCTCGCGCCGCGGGGTGGGCGAAAGGCGAAGGTCAGGACTCGAAAACCGGGCGGATCGGAGGATCGTCCCGGTCGAAATAGAAGGCCCCAGGAGGGGCCATACATCGACGCTGATGAGGCCTCCGGGGAAACACGGAGGTCGGTCGGCTAATATACGGTCTTATACGGGAGCGGCTAGGTCAGAGGTCACACCGGGGGGTATTCGGGTGGGGGGCGCACCGGCGCACCGGCGCACCGGCGGACGGGCGCACGAAGGACCGAACGGCCCGGTTGGCTGGGGCCCCAGTGCGTCCGTGCGCCTGTCCGTACGTGCGTCTAGGCGCCTGCCGCCTGGAACGCCGCCATGATCTCAGAGTCCCGGGGAGCGCGGGGGACCCGGAACTCCCGGTACGGTTCGCTCGGGACCTCCACCTTGGACACCTGCCCGGCGGCGGTGACGCTCACCAGGGCGGTGGCGGATCCATGTTCCCCTTCCCCCACAGTGATCAGGAGGACGTAGGGGGTCCCATCGGTCCACTGCTTGGTGAGCCGGTACACCCCCGGGCGTGAGGTGGACTCGAATCGGAGCGGGATGGCGCGGCGGGTGCCCCGATCCCAGGTCACCGCTTCACCGCTGATCTGGGCCTGCACCGCAGCCTGGTGATGGAAGGTGTGGACCAGGAGATACCCCCCGCGGGTGGTGGGATCGAGCGGATTGGCGGGGTATTCGATCGAGATCCAGGGGGGACCGAGGAGTGCGATCAGGGTGAGCAGGGTAGCGAACATCGTGACCTCCGAAGGGAAAAGGGCGGACCAGTGTGGTCCGCCCTCTTCGATGTCGCCCACGCCGCCCCGGTTGGAAGTTCACCTGGGCTGGAGGCGGATCCTCCCCTTGAACGAGGTGACGGTCACGGTGCCACCGCCGTTCCCGACCGTCGTTTCCAGCAGCTGGCTCCGTCCGTCGCGGACCGGGCGAGGGAGCGCCTGCGTGAGGGAATTCTCGATGGTCCCCCCGAACGCCGTCGCCACGATCTCGAGTCCGGGCCGTGGGTCGAGCCGGAGCTGGATATCCCCGCCGTGGGACTCGACGGTGAGGGTGCCGGTCGGGTCCAATCCGGCGCCGAGCCGGATGACGCCCGAGACCGAGCTGATCCCCCCCCGGGTCACGCTGTCCACCTCGGCGAAGATCGCACCGGTCACCGACGAGAGGACGATCCCGGTCCGCGCCCCGTCGACCCGGATCATGCCACCGGAGGTCCGGACCTCCGTGGAGCGGAAGGGCCCCCCGGTCAGGGTCACGGCGCCATCCACGGTCTCGATGGTCAGGCGGACCGGCGCTCCGGTGACGTGGACCGCTCCGGCCCCTCCATGGATCTCGATCGGTCCGGTCACGCCCTCCACGTCGACGCTCCCCTCCCCGCCGTCGAGCACGAGCTTGACCCCGCGCGGCACCTGGACCTCGAAGGTCGTCGGGCCATCGGCCCCGGAAACGCCGACCTTCGCCATCTGCGCGTTGCCGCCGCCGAAGAGTTCCTGCCCAGGCGCGACGTGCACCCGCCAGCGGACGCTGTCCACATCCCACCCAGTCACGTGGATCGAGCCCGAACGGTTGTAGATCCGGAAGTATCCGTCGCGGGCCAACGGCAGGGTGCGCTCCTGGGCGCAGAGGCGCAGGGGCGCAGAGGCGCAGAGGCCCACCGAGAAGGCGAGGGTCGCAGCGCGCAGCACGCAGTACGCAGTACGCATGGTGTCAGCTCTCCGCGGCGAAGCGCGCCGCCTGGGCAAGCAGCGTGAGCCGCCGGCGTTGCAGGGTCTGGAGGAAGTCGGTCAGGGCCGGATCAGCCGGGGTCTCCCGGAGCGCCGCCGTGGTCTCGTCGATCGCGCCATCGAGGATCGCGAGATAGTGGGCCAGGCTGTGGGCGGTGGCGCTGCGCGGCCCGGTGGTGGCGTTGAGGATCAGTTGGATCTCGGTCGACTCGGTCGTGGGTCGTGAGTCGTGGGTCCTGAGTCCTCGACGGAGGGCCCCGAATGTGATGAGAATGACCGCGGCGGCAGCCAATCCCACGCCCCACTCAAACTTGTAACCTTGCTTGGCCAAAACTTTTTCCAAACACGCAATGCCTGCCAAAAGATCGTATTCATCAAGGCATCCCATATGAGCAATGCGAATGACTTTATCTTCAATATGACCTTGCCCTGCC
>JANLXK010000243.1:0-25524 GCA_031365045.1 Gemmatimonadota bacterium
ACACTTTTGGGATGGAGGATCGAGGGCCGCGCCTCTGGCGCGGCCTTCGACTTTCCGTGATACACGAAAGGCCCGGCCGGAGGCCGGGCCCTCGATCGGGGTGCCGATGCGGGTCGATTCAGATCCACTCTAGGGCGTGCCGGGGACCATGCTGTCTGGATGGGCCGGAACGGTGCTATCGCGTGCGGCTGGCACGCTGTCCGGCCCCGGCAGGGTGCTGTCGGCCGGCACGGCGCTCGTATCCACAGGGCTCGGCGACAGGCTGTCGACCGGCGGCGGAGTCGCCTCCTCCTCAGCCACGAGCGGCATCTCCACCTCCTCGCCCCGAAGCTTCCGGAGGATCAGGCGCTGGCGCCACTGCATCCGCCCGGGTTGGAATCCAGGATTCGAACGGAGCGGAAAGGGGAGCATTCCGGCCAGCGCCGCCGCCTCATCGAGGCTGAGATGGGCGGCCGACTTCCCGAAATAGTATCGGCTGGCCGCCTCGACCCCCCAGACTTCCGGCCCCATCTCCGCCACGTTCAAGTAGAGCGCCAGGACCCGGTCCTTGGGGAGTGCGGCCTCCAGTCGGTACGCCGTGACCGCCTCCTTCACTTTCCGGAGCGGATTCCGCGATGGGGAGAGGTAGAGGTTCTTCGCGAGCTGTTGGGTCAGCGTGCTGGCCCCACGCAATGCATCCCGGCGCCCCCACACCCTCCCCAGCGCACGCGCGAGGTCGGACCGGTCCCGGGGAGCCCCCCACTGGAATCCGTCGCGTGGGTAGCCCAGGGCCCGACGGAGATTCACCCAATCGATCCCGTGGTGCTCGCGGAATCGCTGGTCCTCCCCCGTCATCACCGTCTGGGGGAGCCAGTCGGAGATCGAGTCGAGGGGGACGGGGTGGTACAGGCGGACAGGCGCACGGTCGGACGGACGCACGGGATCTCCCCAAGACCCGATCAGGTGGAGCCGCATCGAACGGTCGGTCGCGGTGCGCCCGTCCGCCTGTGCGCCCGTGCGTCGGCGCATCGCCTGAAATGCCGTCTCGGCCGGCCAATGGGTCCGGTACCAGACCGGTGGGGGCCACACGGCGAAGAGCCAGAGCACGAAAAGGCCGCCCCCGAGGAGGACGGCCCTGAGCAGCTTGCGTCCCAGCGAGCCCATCAAGGGAGCGCGGTCAGCGTGTAGCCACCGACCTGGATGATCTGCACCGACTGGCCGATCGACTCGACCATCGCCGACATGAGCACCGAGTCCCGGCCCGCCGCCGAGCGGATCCGCCCATTCAATTCGACCGTCGCCGTCCCGACACGCGTCCCCGTGCCGGTCAGATGGATCTGGGGGCTGGCCCCGTCGCGACCGACGGTCCCGACCATCGTCACCAGCACCGTCCGGTTGGCGGCCACGGCCGAGCTCCGCCGGATGGTGCGTTCGGTCAGGTCCACGACCCCGAAGCGGACGACCGCCTGCAGGGTGTCGCTCCAGCTCGCGTCGGTCCCCCCGGCCAATCCGAGCGCCGGCACCAGCCAGGGCAGATCCGCGATCAAGGCGTGGGCCACCGCCGCGTCGGGGAGCGAGACGAGGGAGTCCACCTGTCCATCAGCCCGCAAGATCCCGCGCACCACCGCGCCGCGGGCGCTGTCCTCCATCGCCCGTCCGATGTTGCCGGGAAGCCCCACGATCCGGGCCGAATCGACCGTCACCACCAGGGCGAGCCCGCCCGGCGCGGTCGCCACCGACCAGCGGAGGGCCAGGGTCCGGTCGATCGCCTGGCGCTGCTGGCCCCCGTTCGGCAGGGTCGTCGTCAGGGTATCGGCCCGGGTGTACACCGCCCGCCAAGTGTCCCCGGCGCGGAAGCGCACGGTCGGCAGGTGGATCACCACGGCCGGCGGGGAGGCCCCCGTCGGCGCGGAAAGGGGTGCGCCCCCGCCGCAGGCGGCGGCGAGGGCGAGCAGGGTCGGTGTGATCGGACGGCGGGTCACCGGATGGGCGTCATCACCGACGACGTCGTGGCGGTCACCGGGATCGGCTCCGGCGCCTGCGGGATGGTGATCGACATGGTGATGGTGGTCGTGGAATTCGCCCCGAGCTGGCGTCCGTCCGGTCCGATGAAATAAGTGGCCGTGCCGATCCCGGTGCCGTCGATCGCCATCGAGCCCTGCGGGCCCGTCATCTCTCCGGTGATCGACTGGCTGTAGGCCGCCTCGACCTTGCGGGCCTTCACGCCGGCGACGGTCTGTTCCCCGTTCACCGCCCAGTTGGTCACGCGGCGGACGGTCGAGCCGGGCATGAGCCCTTCGTTCTCCCCGGCGGTCTCCACGGTGTCGGTCCACCGGTCGCCGGTCTTGGCGCGCGGATTCATCCGGGGGAACATCACGCGGAGCAGGCTGCCGGCCTGTGCGCCGCGCCCGGTCGGGCTGGTGATGTTCTGGAACTTGCCCGTGGCGTCGGCCCATCCGGTGGCGGTGACGCCGCGGAGCGAATCGAACACCTCGGGCGGGATCGGCTGGGGCGAATCGATCGAGTCGGCGTGGGCCGAGTCGACCACCAGCTTCAGGGCCCGACCGCCGGCCGAGTCAGTGGAGGTGACCGTCACCCAGAGCGAGGTCACGATGTGCGTCACCTGCTCCGGCTGGCTGAACGCGGAGAGGTCGACCACCTGGTGGTTGGTCGCGGTGATCTTGAAGCGGGTGGTGATCGACGGGCTGGCGGGGGCGGCGAAGGCCGCGACTCCGGCAACGAGGAGGGACGCGAGGAGGAAGGGACGGGCCGGCATCAGGGAGTCTCGAGTGGCAGGGAAGAGGTCGGGCGGGGCTCGGGTTCAGCGCCCCTTGGATTCGAGTTCGGGTTTGGTCTTGCCGAAGACGGCGATCAGCTCGTCCTTGTCGCTGGTCACCCGGAGCAACCGCCAACCCAGCTTGCGCATGTCGTTGCGCCAGGCGATCAGCTTTTCCCAGGCCGCGTGCGGCGCGCGAAATACGCGCAACTCCGCGACCCGTTCCCATTGATCCGGGTAGGGCCGTTCTTCCTGCGGCGGTTTGGTCGGCGAAGTCACGTCAGCGCTCTCCCGGGGGGTCGGGCCAACCTCTAAGGATACCCCCCGTCTCGGACCCCTGCAAGTTGCGGTGGGGCAAGGACTTCAGGCGCACGGACGCACGGGCGGATGGGAACGTGGCACCGCGACGATCTTCCGTCCGCCAGTGCGTATGTCCGCCTGTCCGCCCGTGCTGGGTCCCGCCGTAAGCCGAGTTCTGTTCCCCTCTTGCGAAGGGGATGGTCATCTGTCTGGGACGGTGGTCGCCCACCGCCTCGAGCAGCCTACCCGTGACTTAGTCCGTGAGGACATGGTGCGGGCCGCACCTCGTCACTTATTTGGCCTTGCTCCGACCGGGGGTTACCGTGCCGCTGGCGTTACCGTCAGCGCGGTGGGCTCTTACCCCACCGTTTCACCCTTGCCTGTGCCCTTGCGGGCCATCGGCGGTCTGTTCTCTGTTGCCCTGTCCGTCGCCTTGCGGCGCCCAGGCGTTACCTGGCGATCTGCCCTGTGGAGCTCGGACTTTCCTCGATGGGATCGCTCCCACCGCGACCATCACGCGAGACCCGGGATGAATATAGGCGCACGGTCGCACCGTCGCACCCCCGCTGTGCGCCTGTGCGCCTGTGCGTCCGTGCGCTCAGCCCGTCCCCGTGACCCGTCCCAGCGCCAGGCGCACGTCGTTGAGGTAGGGGACCTGTTTGGGGTCGGCGTGCTCCCACGCCGCCAGCACCGCGCGGTACTCCCGCGCCGCCTCGGTGCGGCGGTCCAGTCCTTCGAGCGCCATCCCGCGGAGCATGCGGATCATCCCGACCGCCCCGTAGGCGCTGGTGTAGTACCGCGGGTCGAGCATCTCCACCTCGTAATGCTGCAGCAGGTCGTACGCGCGCTGGTTCTCGTGCAGCAGCAGGAGTCCGTAGGCCCGGAGCGGCCAAGGATCGCCGGCCCAGCCGCCGAGCCCCCCGCGTTTCTCGTCGGTCCAATCCTCCGGCGGCGCCAGCAGGAGCCGGCGGGCGCCGGTACTGTCCCCGGCCGCCAGCGCCAGGAGGGCCCGCACGTCGCGCGGATGGTCCTCCCCGGTCAGGGCGCGGAGCTCGTTCAACGGGGTCGCATCGTGGGCCGGACCGATCAGGAGGCCCACCGCCGCCGGGGTGCCGGCGCGCGCGATGGCGGCCCGGTCCGGGGCGCTCGCCTTGCGCGCGGCCTCGCTCACGGTGCGCCAGATCGCGCGGAGCGGCTCGGGCGCGCCGCCGGTCGCAGTGTAGAGCGCCCCGACCTGGAGCTCCGCCAGGTGGCGCTGATCGACGGCCGATTCCGGGCTCTTCGGGACCACGCCCCGGGCGCGCTGCACGCTGGCGATCACCCGCGCGGCACGGCCCACGTCCCCGACGTACGCCAGCGCGTTCGCGCCGGAAAGGAGCATCATCCAATCCTCGGCGGCCGCGCGATCGAGCCGCGCACGGTCCTCGAGCAAGGAGTCGTACGTGGGCGTGAGCGCGGCGACGGCCCCGCTGACATCGCCGACGCCGAACGCGATCCGGTCTTCACTGATCCGCCCCAGTACGGGCTCCTTGGGCACTCCCATCCCGGCCAACCGCGTGATCTCCCGGTCGGCCTCATCCACGGCGCCCGCGGCAGCGTACGCTTCCACCAGCGCCCAGTGCGCCCGTGGAGTTTCCGGCTGATTCGCCACCCACTCGCGCGCCAGCGCGATCCCCTCGCGGCGGGCTCGGCTCACCGCCAGCGTCCGGGCGCGGAGGTCGAGCTCGGGAGCCGCCGCGAACGAGTCGGTGCCGGCCAGCGCGAAGTGCGGGTGCGGGCGGGCGGTCTGCTGGAACATCGCCGCGACGTGGTCGTACGCGAGGGCATAGGTGGGGTCGAGCGCCAGGGCGCGCCGGAAGGCGTGGAGCGAGGCGTTCATCGCGTGCACCTGGTCGGTGGTGCTCTGCGCCGGGCGGTGATACCACGCGTCCCCGAGCCCATACCAGGCGTCGGTGTCGGTGGAGTCCTTGCGCACGAGCGCCGTGTAGAGCTCCACCGAGCGCAGGTGGTCGCCGTCGAGGAAAGCCTGATAGGCCCGCACCAGCGTCTGCTCGCGTGAGGGCAGCCGATCGACGTACCGGACCGCGCGCTCGATGGCCACATGCCCGAGGGAGTCGCTGCCGCCACCGATCCAGCCGCGCGTGAGCGCGAGCTTGAACCAGGCCAGCGCGAAGGTCGAGTCCGTCGTCACCGAGGCGCGCAGGACCGAATCGGCGCCGATGAGGTCCCAGTGGTTCAGCCGCTCGATCCCGGTGAGGTAGTCGCGATAGGCGTCGACCGCGCCGGTGGTGGCGTCCGCGAGGCCCGCGCGCAGGCCACCCGGGGCGCCGGAGACGTTGAGGAGCTGCGCGGCGAGCCGGTCGAAGGCCGGACGGACGTCTCCCAGCGCGAGGACGTCGGTCTGGGCGAGGTCCACCCGCTGACCCGTCGCGACGTCGATGAGCCGTGCCGCCACGTGGAGGGAGTCCCCGGTCCGGACGAAGTCGCCCACGACCAGCGACCACACCCCCGCCTCGCGGGCGATGTCGCGCGCCGCTTCGAGCCCGATCGGCGCACCCGGCTCGAGTCCCCGCTTGGTGAGCAGGTCGTGCACCCGCTCCTGGTCCACCACGGTCAGGTCTTGCCATTGGGCCAGTGTCAGGCCCAGCATCGAGACCGAGCCCTCCTCCAGCCAATGGAGCGTGGTGTCGCCGCGCAGGTTGTCGAACGGGAGGATCACGATCGAATGCCGCGGGTCGACCCCCCGCGGCGGCCCTCCGGTGTTCCGCACGGCGAACACCACACCCACGGTCGCGAGGACCACCGCGGCCACCGCAGCCCAGGCCAACCAGGTCGACCGGCCGGCCGGCGGCCTTGCGACTCGGCCGGTCAGCAGCGCCTCGCGGAACTCCGAGCCGGTCTGGAATCGCTGGGCCGGTGACTTGGCAAGGGCCCGCATCACCGCCGCCGCGAACGCGGGGGCGAGCGCGGGCATCAGCCGGGAGAGCGGGGCCGGGGGGACCTTGATCTGCTGGGCGGCGACCTGGGGAGGCGAGCCGCGGAACGGGGGTTGGCCCGTCAGGATCTCGTACGCGACGATCCCCAGGGAATAGAGGTCGCTCCGGATGTCGACGTCGTCCCCCGAGGCCTGTTCCGGGCTCATGTACGTCGGGGTGCCGACCGCCACCCCCTGCCCGGTGATCGAGGATTGCGTCTCTCCCGCCACCTGAAGGATCCGCGCCACCCCGAAATCGACGAGGAGGGCCCGACCGCTCTCGGCGTCGAGCAGGATGTTCTCCGGCTTCACGTCGCGGTGTACCACTCCTTGGCGCCCCGCGGCGTCGAGCGCATCGGCGAGCTCCGCGACGATCCGTTGCGCGATCTCCGGCGGGAGGGTCCCCTGACGATTCAGGCGATCGCGCAACGTCTCCCCCGGCACGTAGTCCATCACGTACCAGAAGACGCCAGTGGCCTCGCCCGCGGCGTGGACCGCGACGATGTTGGGGTGCCGGAGCTTGGCGATGACCCGCGCCTCGGACAGGAAGCGCTGGGTGATGGAGGAATGGATCGCGAGTTCGGGGTGGACCACCTTGACCGCCACTTGGCGGTCGAGCGTCAGGTCACGGGCCAGGAAGACGACTCCCATCCCCCCCTGTCCCAATGACCGCTCGAGGCGGTAATGGGGGCCAAGGGCGGCCTGGAGGCGGTCCTGAAGCTGCGCAACGTCGACGGTCACGGGGGTTCCTCGAAGATACATCTTCTGACGCTCAGGACGTCGGAATGGTTGCGGTTTGCACCTCTTCGGCCCGATTTCGCCCCCACGCTGGGTTGACGAAGCGTTGACCCACCCCCGCTATCGTCGTCGCGGACACTGGCCGAGGAGGGTGGTATGACGATGCCGGCTATCGCGGCGGTGCTGGCCCCCGGGGAGCGAGCCCGGGTCGAGGCGGCGATGGGTGAGGGGGTGGCGGTACTCCACCAGGAGTCGATCCCGGATGCCATCCGGGCGGTCCGGGAGCGGCCAGTGGCGGCCGTCCTGCTCTCGGTCAGCCGCTGCCGGGAGGAGCAGTTCCCGGAGCTCGATCGCCTGGTGCAAGGCTTTCCCGCCATCCCCACCGTGGCGGTGGTGGCGGGGCCAGGGCATTCGGAAGCCCTCCTCCGACTCGGCGCGCGAGGTGTCCGGGAGGTCGTCGACGTCACGGCCCCCGAAGGGTGGCGCCGGTTGCGCGTCCTCATCGAGAACCCCGGGAGCCCGGGCGGCGCGCGGCTCCAGGCGGCGATCCTCACGGCGCTCGACGAGGCGCCTCCGGATGCGCGGCTCTTCTTCGAGACGCTGATCCGCTTCGCCCCGCATCACGTCACCGTGCGCGACCTCGCACGGACCCTCCACCTGCCGCCGAGCACCCTCGTGTCGCGCTTCCAGCGGGCGGGACTGCCAAGCCCCAAGAGCTATCTCGCGGCGCTCCGGCTCCTGCACGCCGCGCTGCTCCTGGAGGACGAGGGTCGTTCCGTGGCAGACGTGGCGTATCGCCTCGAGTACTCCTCCCCCCAGAGCTTCGGCCGCCACGTCCGCGCGATGCTGGGCGTGACGGCCACCGAATTCCGTCGTCGACTTCCCTTCCCGGTCGCGCTCGATCGATTCCTTGCGCTGATGATCGCACCCTACCGGGCCGCGTTCCGTACCTTCCATCCCCTCTTATCGGGGGGCTTGGACAGCGGACACTGAGCGGTACGGACACGGCCCTCGGCGCGGTCCGGTGCCGGGGGAGTAGCAAAGACGCGAAAGGCGCGGGAGGCGCGTGAGGTCGTCATTTCACGCTCTTCCGCGCCTCGTGCGCCTATCGCGCCTGCTGTACTACTTCGCCACCGCCGCCCGCAACCGCTCGGCCAGACCTGCCAGTTGTTGCGCGGTCCGCGCGAGCTCCTGAACGGCCTGCGACTGCTGGGTCGCCGCGCGCGCGGCGCCATCGGAGTTCGAAGCGGCGCCCGCCGAGGTCTTGCTGACCTGCTCGAGCGCGCCCCGGAGCGACTCCAGGTGATCCGCCTGGGCCCGGGTCCCGACCGCGAGGGCGCTCACCCGGTCCGACGACCGGCGGACCCCGTCGGCGAGTTCGCGCAGCCCTTCGTCGGCTTCGCGCGCGACGCGGGCCACATCTTCGACCTGCTGCTGTCCCGCGGTCATCGCCCGCGCGGCGCCGCCGATCCCTTCCTGCAGTTCGCCGACGAGTTCGGAGACTTCGCGCGCGGAGCGCCCGGCCTGCGCGGCCAAGGTCCGCACTTCCTCGGCCACTACGCCGAAACCTTGCCCTTCCGCCTCGGCGCGGGCCGCTTCGATCGCGGCGTTGAGCGACAAGAGATGGGTCTGCCGCGCGATCGCGGAGATCGTCGCGGTGAAGCCACCGATCCGCGCCGACATCGTCGTGAGTTCGTTCACGACCCCCGCGGTGGTCGACACCTTCGCGGCGACCGCGACCAGGGTCTCGCTCGCGCGGGCCACGCTCTGGCGCGCGCGGTCCGCCACCGTCACCAGGCGCATCGATTCGTCGGCCAGGAGGAGGGCGCGTTGCCGCTGCTCCCCCGCTTCATGGGCGGCGCCCTCGGTCTGCTGCCGATTCTGCTCGGCCACGGACCGCTGGGCCTGGAGATCGCGGGCCAGGCGCCCGGAGGCACCCGAGAGCTCGCCCGCGGCGCGTTCAAGATGTTCGACCGAGGCGGCCAGTTGTTCCGCCAGGGCCGCCACCTCGTTCGCCTCGCGCGCGAGCGTGGTGGACGCGGTCGCGGTGCGGACGGCGAGCAGGTCGAACCCGCGCTCCACCTCGCCGAGCGGATCGCCCGCGTCGCTGGCCAGCCGGGTCGAGAAGTCCCCCGCGGCGGCCCGTTCCGCGGCATGACGCAACGCCTCGATCCGCCCGGCCCGTCGCCGTCCGGCGGACCGGAGGCCGAAGGTCAGGACGATCACGAGCACCGCCTCGGCCACGACCGGCCCGGTGGGGAGTCCGGCCTGCTGATCCACCAGCGCGTGGGCGAGGAGGAGACCGAGGCCGGCAGCGACCGCCGCGACGGAGCCGAACACCCCCTCTTCCGTTTCCGCGTACGGCAGCATCGCCACCAGGGCCAGCCCCCCGAGCCCGGGGAGGTCGAGCAACGCGGCCGGGATCACCGCGAGCAGCAGGTCGAGGAGCAGGCTCGAGATCGCCGCCGCCATCCCCTTTACCCCGCGCCGCGCGAGCGCGTCGAATCCGAGGGTCGCCACGCTGCCGAGCCCCACATACTCGGCCAGGACATCCCAATGCACGCCGGCGCCCGACGCGAGCTCGAACAGCAGCACCCCGCACGAGCCCGCGAGCACGAGCCACCACCGCCGGCGTGCGGCGCGGCGGACGATCGACGAGGTCGCGGTGGTGAACGCGGGCATCAGCGGAGCCCCAGTGCCGAGGCGGTGATGAGCGTCTCGACGATGTGGCCGGCGGCCTCGAGCTTTTCGCGACCCCCCTGCTCCCGGTCCACCACCGCGAGCACGCCGAGGATCTTCCCTCCCTCGGCCACGATGGCGTCGATCGCCTGCAGGGCGGATCCGCCCGAGGTGATCACGTCCTCGATCACGACCACCGCGTGCCCCGCGGCGAAATTCCCTTCCACCCGCTTGCCGGTGCCGTGGTCCTTCACCTGCTGGCGCACGGAAAAGGCGTCGATCGGTGGCGGGGCATCGGCGCTGGCGCGCGCGATGCTGTACGCCACCGGATCGGCGCCCATCGTGAGCCCGCCGACCGCCTGCGGACGCCAACCGCGGGCGCGCAGCGCGGTGAGGGCCAGGCGCCCGATGAGCGCCTGGCCTTCGCCGCTCATGGTGCTGGGGCGGCAGTCGATGTAGTAGGTGGAGCGGGCACCGGAGGCGAGCACGAAGTCGCCGTGGCGGATGGAGCGGCGCTGGAGGAGGTCGGCGAGCGCGGCCTGGTCGGTCACGGGTCGTCGCGGCGGAAGAGCCCCGCCAGGAATCCACTCTTCTTCGGGGCCGGGGCGTCACGCACCGCCGCGCAGAACCCTGCGCCATACTGTCCGACGGTCTGGAACCGCGCGGTCGCGTCGCGTTCGAGCCCCTTCATTACCGCGGCCTCGATCGCGACCGGGAACTTGAGGCCCTTGACCGCGGCGTTCAACGGGGTCGCGGGCTCCTGCAAGAGCTGCTGGAAGAGCTCCCGCGGGCTCTTTCCCGGGAAGGGGAGCACCCCGGTCAGGAGGTAGTAGGTGATGGTGGCCAGGCTGTAGATGTCGGCGCGCTCATCGACCAGCGCCCCCGAAAGTGTCTCTGGAGCGACGTACTGGAGCGTCCCCACAAAGAAGCCCGCCCGGGTCAGCCGTTCCTCGGGGGCGGCCTTCTCGTCCCGGGCGATCCCGAAATCGAGCAGTTTCACCGTCTGGGTGGCCGGGTCGTACATGATGTTGGCCGGCTTGAGGTCGCGATGGATGATCCGCGCCTGGTGCGCCGCCGTGAGCGCGCCGCACAGCTGCTCCACGATGGTCGCGACGACGGCGGGCGCGATCGTCCCCGACCGGGTGGCGAACGTCGCGAGCGGCTCCCCCGCAGCCCACTCCAGCGCGAGGTAGTAGAGGTCGTCGGTCTGTCCCGACTCGCGCGTCTGCACGATGTTGGGATGCACCACCCGACGCCCGAACGCCGCCTCGTTCAGGAAGCGCTTGACCGCCGTGGGGTCCTGGGCCAACCGGGCCCGGAGGACCTTCACTGCGCTCAGGCCATAGGTGGGGTGCTCGGCCTTGTAGACCTCCGCGGTGCCGCCCTCGCCTACGTGGTCGAGGAGTCGGTACCCGCCGATGGTCCGGCCGACGAGACTGTCTTGTCGCATGGGATGGATGGAAACTATCCCCCCAAAAGTGGGGCCACAAGTTACGCCTTGTCGCCGTCCGGCGCAGGCGGTAACCTACGGCCTGACAGGAGCTTCACGATGCCTCACGGGGTCCTTCGCGGCACCCGCCGCACCCTCGCCTTGTTGGCCCTGCTGGCCCTCCCCGGATGCGGAAGCTGGACCCGTGTCGGGACCGAGACCCAGCCCACCCCATCGCAAACGCTCACCTCGGTCCTCGACGAGACGGCGGTCTTCCGTCGCATCGGACGGCTTGCCGTCGGGGGCCAGGTCCCGTTCATCGGCAACGTGGCGATCCTCCCCGCCGGCGGGGACTCCGTCCTCGCGCTCCTCGGCCTCTCGCTGGAGAACCGGTCGCTGGGGTTCGAACGCCAGGGCACGCAGGGTTTCACCGCGCGGTACCGGGTCGACATCACCTTCCAGCGCGCCGACGCGCCACCGGTCACCGTCGGCCGGGAAGAGACGGTGCGGGTCACCACCTTCCAGGAGACGCTCCGGAACGACGAAAGCGTGCTCTTTCAGGAACCAGTCCCGCTCGCGCCCGGGCACTACCACCTCTCGGTGGTGGTGCGCGACCGCCGCGGGGATCGCCAGAGCCGGGCGGACCAGGACCTGGACGTCGTCGCCATCGCGGCGGGTCATACCACCGCGCCGATCCTGGTCTACGAGGTGACCGGGCGGGGCGCGGCGACCGACCCCTTCCGCGGGCTGCTCAATCCGCGCGGCGCGGCGGGGTACGGCGCCGACACGCTCACGGTGTTGGTCGAAGGGTATCGGATGTCGCCCGGCCAGCAGGTCCCGCTCGCTGTGGTGGACGGTCGGGACAGCGTGTTGCTCACGCAGACGCTCACCTTCACCGGGGCCACGGCGATCGAGTCGCGACTGCTGCGCTTCGCGCCGCAGAACGCCCCGCTCGGAGAACTTCGCTTCGTGCTCGGCGCCGATTCCGCCCGCGTCGTGACCACGGCGCTCATCTCGCTCTCCTCCAACTGGATCGTCTCGAACTACGATGAGATGGTCCAGCTGCTGCGGTACTTCGGGGATGAAGAGCATCTCGCGCGCCTCCGGCGGGCCTCGCCCGCGGATCGGCCGGCGCTCTGGCAGGCTTTCTACAAAGACAGCGATCCCAACCCGGCGACCCCGGAGAACGAGGCGCTCGACGCCTACTTCGCGCGGCTCGCCCTCGCCGACCAGCGCTTCCCGGACGAAGGTCAGCCCGGCTGGCGCACTGAACGGGGCGAAGTGTTCATCGTGCTCGGCGACCCGGACGAGGTGATCGACGCCAGCGCGTCCAACCAGGGGCGCGTCGTGCGCTGGACCTACAACGCCTACCGCATCGCGCTCTACTTCGTGGACGAGACCGGGTTCGGGCGCTTCCGTCTCACGCCGCAATCGCGCTCCGACTTCGCGCGTGTCCGCGCCCGGCTCAACCGGTCGGAGAATCACTGAGCACTCCCCGTCTCTACCTCATCGACGGCTATGCGCTGATCTACCGCGCGCACCACGCCTTCCGGGACCGGCCCCTGCGCAGCGCGCGTGGAGAGAACACCTCGGTCCCCCGCGGCGTCACCACCTTCCTGTCACGCCTCAGCGAGCAATACACGCCAGACGCCATCGTCTGGGTCAATGACGCGGGCAACTCGGGACGCAAGGAGCTCTACCCCGAGTACAAGGCCAACCGCGAGGCGATGGCAGAGGCCGAACAGCAGGAGTTCGACCAGGGGGTCGAGCGGGTCGAACAGCTGCTGACGGCGCTCCGGATCCCGCTCGTCGCCATCGACGGGTGGGAGGCCGATGACGTCATCGGCACCCTCGCCGATCAGGTCACCGCCAAGGGATGGGAGGCGGTCATCGTCTCGGGCGACAAGGACCTCTACCAACTGATCCGCCCGGGCGTGGTGATCCTCAACCCAGGTCGGAGCGGCCCCGGTGCGGTCGACCCGATCTGGGTCGACGGCACCAACGCCGAAGTGCGGCTCGGCGTCCCCCCGTCGCAGGTGATCGACTACCTCGCGATGGTCGGTGACTCCGCCGACAACATCCCCGGTGTGAAGGGGATCGGTGAGAAGGGCGCTGCGGAGCTCCTCCGCACCTACGGCGATCTCGAGACCATCCTGGCGCACGCCGACGAGGTGAAGAACAAACGGTACCGCGAGGGACTGCAGCAGCACGCCGACGCCGCCCGTCTCTCCCGCACCCTCGCCACCATCCAGCGCAACGTGCCCGTCACGCTCGCGCTGGACGCGTGGAAACGCCACGCGCCCGACAACGAAGCGCTCGCGAAGCTCTACGCCGAGCTCGAATTCACCTCATTGCTCCGTCAGGTGGGGACCGCCAAGACCCTCGCCGACAACATGCCGCTGGAGGTCACCGGCGCGGGGACACCTGATCCTGCCGCTGCTGCCGCGACCCGCGACCCGCGACCCGCGACCACCGGTGCGGCCCCGGCCGTCACCGTCGTCGACGATCCGGCCGCGCTCGCCGCGCTGGTGCAGCGCCTGCGCCAGGCGCCGCTCGTCGCCTTCGACACCGAGACCAGCTCGCTCCGCCCGCACAGCGCGGAGCTGATCGGACTCTCCCTCGCCGCGAGCCCAACCGAGGTCTGGTATCTCCCGTTCGGGCATCGTCCACCGGGGGGTGCACTCGCCGCGCCTGCCCCGGTGCAGAACCTCCCGCCGATCACCGACCGCGCCTGCGCTCCGCTCGCCGACCTGCTGCGCGATCCGGCGGTGCCAAAGGCCGCGCACAACCTCAAGTACGATCACCAGGTCCTGCGCCGGGCCGGGATCGAGGTGGCCGGGGCCACCTACGATTCGATGCTCGCGAGCTTTTGCCTCGATGCCGGACGGCGGTCCCACGCCATCGATGTGCTCTCCCTCGAGCACCTCGCCGTACCGATGAAGGGTTATGAGGACGTGGCGGGGAAAGGAAAGGCGCAGATCCCCTTCGCCGAGGTCCCGGTCCTCGCGGCGGCGGCCTATTGCGGGCATGACAGCGCCACCGTGCTCGCGCTGCACGCCTTTTTCGCGCCGCGGCTTGCGGCCGAGAAGGCCGACCGGCTCCTGGCCGAGCTCGAGATGCCGCTCGTACCGGTGCTGGTGGACATGGAATGGGAGGGGATCAGGATCGACGTCCCGCTCTTCGCGCGGCTCGCGAACGAACTCGGTCGCGACCTCCAGACGCTCGAGGGGAAGATCGCGGTGTCCGCGGGGGCCTCGGTCAATCTCAACTCCCCGAAACAGCTCGGCACCCTCCTGTTCGAGAAGCTGCAGCTCCCGATCCTCAAGAAGACGAAGACCGGCGCGAGCACCGACGCGGAGGTGCTGGAGCAGCTGGCCGAGATGGGGCACGAGGTCCCGAAGCTGATCCTCGAGTATCGCGAACTCCAGAAGCTCAAGAGCACCTACGTGGATCTCCTCCCGGTCGAAGTGCATCCGGTCACGGGGCGCATCCACACCAGCTTCCACCAGACCGGTGCCGCCACGGGGCGGCTGTCCAGCTCCGATCCGAATCTCCAGAACATCCCCATCCGTACCCCGCGGGGAGCGGCCATCCGGCGCGGCTTCATCCCGCGCGGGGGCGCGCACTTCGTGGTCGCGGACTATTCCCAGATCGAATTGCGGCTGCTCGCGCACTTCTCGGAGGACGAGAGCTTCATCGAGGCGTTCCGCGCCGGGCGGGACATCCATCGCGAGACCGCCGCGCTCATCTTCGGCGTCGCGGAGGAGCAGGTCACGGGGGAGCAGCGGGCGCGCGCCAAGACCATCAATTTCGGCACCATCTACGGCCAGGGGCCGTTCGCCCTCTCCAAACAGCTCGGCATCACCCAGGACGAAGCGAAGGCCTTCATCGAGGCGTACTTCGCCCGCTTCCCCGGGGTCCGTGGGTATCTCGACCGGATGGTCCAGCAGGCGCGCGAACTCGGCTACGTCGAGACGCTCTCGGGGCGCCGGCGCTACATCCCGGAGATCAAGGACAAGAGCTTCAACATCCGATCCTTCGGTGAGCGCATCGCCACGAACTCCCCGCTCCAGGGGTCCGCGGCCGATCTGATCAAGCGGGGGATGATCCTGCTGCACGCGGCGCTCGCCGCCGAGCGGCTGCAGGCGAAGATCCTGCTCCAGGTGCACGACGAACTGGTGCTCGAGGCGCCGCTGGATGAGGTCGACCGGGTCTCGGCGCTGGTGAAGCACACGATGGAATCCGCGGCCACCCTCCGCGTGCCGCTGGTCGTGAGCGTCGGCGTCGGCGACAATTGGCTCGACGCGAAGCATTGAGGGTACTTCGCACCTCGCACCCCGCACTACTTTTCCGGCGCGATCTCCCTTTTCTCCGCTTTCACCCGCACCCCCGGCCACCAGTTCCACCGCCCCATCATGTGCATGAAGGCCGGCACCAGCACCATCCGGATCACGGTCGCGTCGAGGAACACCGCGACCGCCAACCCGAACCCGATGAACTGCACCATGAGCACCCGGGAGAAGGCGAATGCGCCGAACACCACGATCATGATGAGCGCGGCCGAGGTGATGGTGCTCGCGGTGGCGGAGAGCCCTTCCATGGTGGCCGTGTCGTTCTTGCCGGTGCGGTCGAAGGCCTCCTTGATCCGCGCCAGGAGGAATACCTCGTAGTCCATGCTCAGGCCGAAGACGATCGCGAAGACCAGCACCGGCACCACCACGAAGATCGCTTCGCTCGCGCCATCGAGATTGAGGTACTTCCCGCCCCAGCCTTCCTGGAACACCAGCACGGTCACGCCGAACGTCGCGCTCACGGAGAGCGAGTTCATGATGATCGCCTTGAGCGGCACCAGCAGTGACTTGAACGCCACCGCGAGCATGAGCGCGGTGACGCCGAGGATCGCGACGATGATCCAGGGGAAAGTCTCCAGCAAGTGGCGCTGGAAATCGACGCTCCCGGCGAGGTATCCGCCCGTCGCGAATTCCGCGCCGCGCAGCTGCTTCGGCGGTGTGGCCGCGAGCGCCCGCGCCCGCACCACGAGGTCCATCCCCGACAGCAGTGACGTGGTGTCGCTCGGGATGACGTCGATGAGCGTGGTGCGTGCGTCGTTGCTGAGATACGCGTCGAGGAACGAAGCGTACTGCGCCCGTGCCTGCGGGAGGTCGCTGTACAGCAGCGAGTACGCCAGGAGGGACTGCCCCGGCACCACGTCCACCAGGCTCTTTACGCTCGCGACGCGCGGGTCTGCGCGGAGCGAATCGGACAGGTTCCGGATCCCTCGCAGCGACGTAGCCGACACGGCGGTCCGCCCTTCGGGGAACTGGATCACGATGCGGATCGGCTGGATCACCCCCGCCGCGCCCATCCGCTCCAACGTCACCACCCCCTGTCCCGCTTCGGTCGCCGCCGGCCACCACCCCTTGGCGGGGAGCCCGATCCGCATCCACACGGTCGGGAACGTAAGTATTGCGATGATGAGCCCGCCAAACGTCAGCGCCCGCTTGGGGTGACGGCCGAGGCTCCGGGCCCACTTCTCCCAGAGCAGGGGGGAGTGGTACCAGGCCAGACGCCGGGAGAGCCAGCGCGGGCGGTCGATGTTGCGGCCCAGGACCGCGAGGAGCGCGGGCAGGAGCGTCGTGGCGAGGAGCACCGCTGCGCCCACCACGATCAGCCCGCCGATCCCCACGCTCTGGGTCTCGATCACCGGGGTGAACAGGAGCGCTGCGAACCCGACCACCACCGTGAGCCCCGAGGTCACCACGGCGACGCCGGCCGTCCGCAGCGTCGCCACCGCTGCCGAGGTGCGCGAGAGTCCCTTCGAGAGCTCCTCCCGGAAGCGCGTCACCACCAGGAGGGAATAGTCGATCCCCACGCCCAGTCCGATCATGGTCGTCAGGTTCAGGACGAACACCGACATCGGGGTGTGCCGCGCGACCACCCCGATCAGCGCCAGCGCGACCGCGATGGTGAGGATCCCGACCACGATCGGCAGGAGGGCCGAGACCAGCGCCCCGAAGGCCAGCACCAGGATCGCCAGGGTCAGCGGGAGGAGTCGCTGTTCGGCTTCGTTCGAGTCCTGCGCGCTGATGCTCCGGACGTCCACGTCGAGCGGCGCGCGTCCGGTCACCCGGACGTTGAACTCGCCGGCATCGGGAAAGGCCGCCGCCGCGGTTCGGATCTCCTGGCGGAAGGGGGCCACCAGCGCCCCTGCGCTGTCGGACGTCGGCGTGTTGAGCACCACGACGAAAAAGGTGGTGTGACGGGTGCGACTCAGGAACACCGAGTCGCGGGTCGACGCGAAGGAGATCGTGCCGCGCACATAGGGCAGACGGCGGCTGGCCCCTTCGAGCGCGGCGACGAAGGCGGTGTCCCGCCCCAGGTCGCGGCTCGCGGGGCCTTCGATGGTGACGGCGAAGAATTCGGAAAGCGGCTTCGGGAACGCGGAGCGGATGAGCGAGTCGGCGTGCCCCGCCTCGGTGGGGCGGTTGCTGCCCCCTCGGAGGTTCAACAGCGCCGGCGTCCCCGGAGCGGCACGGAGCGCGAAAAATCCCGCGATCGCCCAGACCGCGATCACGAGCCAGCGCCACCGCACCAGGCCCTGCGTCACCCGCTCCATAGAAGGCCCAATGTTAGACGGCCCCGGCCGGGGGCGCTAGCGGAGCGGGGGCCCAGTCCGTATTCCTTGTAGTACCGATGCGTTCCCGCACTTTGACCCTCTTGCTCGCGACCTTGGTAGTCCTCGTGGTCGCGGACCGGTTCTTCCGGCGCCATCCGGCCGGGTCGGTCGGCGTTGCCGCGGGGCCCACCCCCCCGCGGGCCCCGCTCCCCGCTCGCACCGATCCCGCCGTCTTCGGACACCTCGTCGCGCCCTCGACCGCAACCCAGGCCGCCGAGAGCCGCGCCGCCCTCGCGGCCGCCGGCAGCACCGTGTACCTCTCGGCGATGTTCCGCGAGACCGATTCCGTCGTCCGGCGGTGGTCCGACGCCGATGCCGACCACCTCCGCATCGCCTTCGTCGTCGAGGACCTTCCGGAGTGGACGAGCGAAGACCAGCACATCGCGCGCACGGCACTCACGGAGTGGGAGCGGCTCGGGTTGGGGGTCCGTTTCACCGAGGTGCTCGACACCACCGGGGCGCAGATCGTGGTCCACTGGCTGCAGCGGTTCTCGTTCGACCGGACCGGACAGGCGGACCTGAAGTGGGATGCCGAGGGACACGTCAAGCACGCCGAGATCGAGCTGGCCCTCGCCGACAAGGATGGGCGCGCACTCCCCGCCGACGCCAAGCGCGCGGTCGCCCTGCATGAGGTCGGCCACGCCCTCGGCCTGCCGCACTCCGATCGCGCCGACGACCTGATGTATCCTACCACTCGCTGGCCCGTCATCAGCGCGCGTGACTCGGCCACGATCCGCCTCCTCTACCGGCTCCCCCCATCGTCGATCAAGTGGCCCGCGCCCTCGTACTCACCCTGATCACCGCGGCCGCACTGACTCGGGCCGCTGCCGCGCAGTACGAACCGCTCGACGCCCTGGTCCAGGACGGCGTGCGTCGCGGCGTCTATCCGGCGGCGGCGCTCATCGTCGGGAACTCGCGCACGATCCTCCACGCCCGCGGCTTCGGCCACTTCACCTGGAGCGACGGCAGCGCCAGCGCCACGCCTGATTCGACGCTGTGGGATATCGCATCGCTCACCAAGGTGGTGGCGACCACTCCGGCCGCCGCCCTCCTGGTCGATCGCGGCCGGCTCCAGCTCGATGCGCCGGTGCAGCGCTATCTCCCGCGCTTCATCGGTCGCGACAAGGAGCAGGTGACGGTGCGGATGCTGCTCGATCACACCAGCGGCCTCCCCGCTGGGCTCGATCCGCGCCAGCGCCGCGTCCCGCCCGACTCGGTCTTCGCCCTGGTGCTGCGCACGCCGTTGCGGCGCTCACCCGGGACCCGCGCACAGTACAGCGACCTCAACGCCATCCTCCTCGGCCGCGTCGTCGAGGCCATCAGCGGGCAGTCGCTCGACCGGTTCGCGGCCGATTCGGTCTTCGCTCCGCTCGGGATGTCCGAGACCCGCTTCCTCCCGCCGCCGATCCTCCGCCGCCGGATCGCCCCGACCGGGCAATGGCACGGGTCCCCGCTGTCGGGCGAGGTCAATGACCGGACCGCCGGCTGGCTCGGCGGCGTGGCGGGTCACGCCGGAGTGTTCACCACGGCCACCGATCTCGCCCGGTACGCCCAATGGTGGCTCCGTCGTGGCGTGACGAGGTCGGGGACTCGGCTCGTACGCGCCGAGACCGTCGATACCTTCCTCGCCCCCCGCGCCGCCGCACTCCCCGACTTCTCGGCTGGGAATCGCGCACCACCCGGGAATTCACGCCGTCCCCTTACGGCACTCTCCCCTCGGCCCACGCCTACGGGCACACCGGGTACACGGGGACGATGGTCTGGATCGATCCCGATCGCGATCTCTTCGTGGTGTTCCTCACCAATCGGGCGTACGGACCCCGCATCGCCAAACCCTTCACCGCCCTGCACGAGATCCGGGGTCGGGTCGCCGACGCCGCGGTGCGCTCCGTGCCCGGGGCCTGCCGGGCGGAAATCCGACCCTCTTGCTAGTATATTTCAGTTCGGCGGTCGCAGTCCGCAGTCCGCGCCACGCAGTCCGAGAGGAAGTGAGGGATGAGCCTGACACCTGAGTTCGTGCGCAAAGCGCTCCGTGCGGTCAAGGACCCGGAGCTGAACCTGAATGTCGTCGACATCGGGCTGATCTACGAGATCCTGGTCAGCGAAGCGAACGACGTCCACATCAAGATGAGCCTCACCTCTCCCGGCTGTCCCTCGGGTCCTGAGATCATGGGCGATGTCGAACGGGTCGCGAAGGACCTCGAAGGCGTCGGGAAGGTCGAGGTCGAGCTGGTCTGGGAGCCGTACTGGACCCCTGAGCGGATGGACCCGCGGATCAGGGCGTTCCTGGGTTGAGGTCGGAAGGGAAGAAGGTATGAGGGTAGGAAGCTGCTCCGATCCGGGAGCGCCTTCCTACCCTCTTCTCTTCCTACCTTCCTACCTACGCAACCAGCGCCGCCACCAGCTCCGCGCCGAACTCCTTCGCCTGCCACCGCCGTAGCCCCTCCACTTCCAGCAGCTCGGCCACGGTCTTCGGTTCGCGCCGCGCGATCCCCTCGAGCGTCCCGTTCGGACAGAGTACGCCCGGTAGGAGTCCGAAACGCTCGGCCGCGATGTTCCGGACCACCTTGAGCCGGTCGAGCCGCGCATCGAAGGCGGCATCCGGGGGCGGTCGCCGGGTCCGTTCGATCCGTGGCAGGTCGGCCTCGGGAATAGCGAGCCCACGGGCCACTGCGTCGATCAGGTCCGCCCCGCGTCGCTCGACTTGGTCGGGTGAGAGTCCGCGGATCCCCGTGAGGGCGCCGACCTCCTTGGGCTGCAATTCGGCCAGCAGCAGGAGCATCTCCGGATTCATCACGCGGAAACTTGCGCGGTCCATCCGCTTGGCGAGCTCCTCCCGCCACTGATGCAGCTCGCGCAGGACCGCGAGCGCCCGCGGTTTGAGGAGCCGCGCCCCTTTCACCTTGAGATATGCTTCCTCCGCCACCCGTTCCCCCCACCGTACCGTCGCCGAGATCGCGAACTCCTCCTCGGCCCACTCGAGGCGTCCCGCGTCGCGGAGCTTCCGCTCCATCAGGTCGCGGAGCGGGAGCAGGGTATGGGTGTCGGCCGCGGCGTACTCGAGCATCCCCGGCTCGAGCGGGCGGGTCGACCAGTCGGCCCGCTGGAACTTCTTGTCGAGCGTGATCCCCTGGTATTTCTCGAGGAGCGCCGCAAGTCCGATCCCCGGCTCCCCGAGGAGCTGGGCCGCCACTCGCGTGTCGAACAGCTTCGCCACGTGCACCGAGTGATCGCGGTCGAGCAGCCGCAGGTCATAATCGGCGTCGTGGAACACCGACTCCACGGCCGGATCCATCAGCACCGCGCCGAAGGCGGCCAGGTCGGGCACGCGCAGGGTGTCCACGACGGCCGTCACGGTCGCGGTGGAGAGCTGCAGCAGGCAGATGCGGTCGGAGTACCGATGGTAGCTTGCCGCTTCGGTATCGATCGCGAGCCGGGCCGGGCGCCCCAATTCCCCGAGGAGCGACGCGAAGCCGTTCACCGTGTCGATGAAGCGGATGCCGGAGGCGTTACTCACTCGTGCTTCGCCAGCGATTCGAAGCCGGTAGCGCATTCTTCCAGCGCCTTGGCCAGGGTCTTCCAGAACTCGGCGTCGGGACGCGCCTCGCCGCCGAGTCCGGCGTCGAGCTGCAGCTTGCGGGCGAGTTTCGCGGCGTGGCGCAGGTAATCGGTCTCTGGGCGTGTCGCCATCGGGGGCCGGCCGCCAACTATCGGCGGTGTGAGGGTGGACGTATAATGGATGCCCAACAATAACCTTCTGGGCGGTGCCGTGGCCTCTCCTGATATCGACCTGACCGTCTACCCCGACGAGTGCGACGCGTTCGGCCACCTGAACCAGGCATCCTTCCTCTCGCTCTTCGAACGGGCGCGCTGGGAGATGCTGGCGCGCGGACCCGGCATGGATGTCTTCACCCGTGCGGGCACCTGGCCTGCGGTCCGCAAGACCACCGTTGATTACCACGCGGGGGCGTTCCCCGGTGATGTCCTTCGGTTCAACCAGACGCTGGTCCATCACGGCCGGACCAGCTTCACGATGCGACAGACCGCCCGCCGCCTGAGCGACGACACCCTGATCGCCACCGCGGAATTCGTGTTCGTCTGCATCGACCGCGACGGGAAGCCGGTCAGCGTGCCGGCGGAGGTAGGCCGCTACATGAACGCCCGCCCCTCGAGCAGCGGCGAGACGCTCCGGCTCACCGTCAATGGGGTGAGTCTCGCGGTCGAGGTCCGGGGGGAAGGCCCCGTCGTCCTGTTCGTTCACGGCTATCCGCTCGACCGGACCCTCTGGCAACATCAGTTGGGAGCGCTCACCGGGTTCCGGCGCATCGCGCCCGATCTCCGCGGACTCGGTCTTTCCGACGCCCCGGACCTCGGGTACTCGATGGCGACCTACGCCGATGATCTCGCCGCACTGCTCGATGCGCTCCACGCCGACCAGGTCGTCATCTGCGGTCTCTCCCTCGGAGGCTATGTGGCGCTGGAGTTCGCGCGACGATACCGCACTCGGCTGCGCGGGCTGGTGCTGATGAGCACGCGCGCGGAAGCCGACACCCCGGATATGCGGAAGGCCCGGGAGGCGGCGATGCAGGTCGCGCGCGAACGGGGCGCGGGGGCCATCGCCCAGCAGCTGCTCCCGAATCTCTTCGCGCCTGGCGCGCACGATACCATGCCCCAGGTCGTCGATCGGATCCGGGGGATGATGGAGGCGGCCCCCGTGAAGGGGATCGTCGGTGCCCTCTCCGCGATGCGCGACCGGCCGGACAGCACCACCACCTTGGAGGACCTCGAGGGTCTCCCCACGCTGGTGGTGGTCGGTGACCAGGATCAGATCACCGGCCCCGCGGTGGCCCGCGGGATGGCCGACGCCATCCCGGGGGCGATGCTCAGCGTCATCCCCGGGGCCGGACACCTCCCCCCGGTCGAACAGCCCATCGCCACCACCCGGGTGCTCACCGAGTTCCTCCAATCGCTGCCATGAAACCATCTGGCGGCCCCGGGCGTCCATATCACTGGCGTTCCGGTCCTCGGTCTCGGGGGCCACGCCAGTCGAAGCACTGATCCTTCCTCAATAACACTCCGGCGCCGCGGCCAAGTCAGTTCGGCGTCGGGGTGCCTTCTTTACCCCTGGTCGGTGGTCGGTGGTCGGTCGCTGATACGGATTGAAACGGCCCTCCCCGTCATCTGGGAGGGCCGCTGTGGTTGCGCCACCGCTACCGACCACCGACGACCGACTACCTCTGGGGTCGCCCCGGCGGCGTCGGCGACGCGAACGAATCCTTGTTCTTGGCGATGAACGCCTTGAGGTTCTCCGGCACATCCTCCTCCGGATAGATCGCGCTCACCGGACACTCCGGCTCGCAGGCCCCGCAGTCGATGCACTCATCGGGGTGGATCATGAGCTGGTCGTCGGCCTCGTAGATGCAGTCGACCGGGCAGACGTCCACGCAGGCGCGGTCCTTTACCCCGATGCAGGCTTCGGTGATCACGTACGTCATTGGCTCTTCCTTGGGCGGTGCTGGTGGCACACGGAATGGGCATAAGGTGACGAAGAGAGCGGGGCTCGCGCAAGGGGGCGCCCCGATAGATTTGTTCCATGCGGGCACCCCTTCCATCCCTTCTCCTCCTCGCGGTCCTGACCGGGACCCCGGGCGGGTCGGCCGCAGCCCAGGGCAGCTGTGCCCCCGGACGGACCGCGCTCGTCCTGGCCGGGGGCGCGGCCAAGGGATTCGCACACCTCGGCGTCATCCGGATGCTTGATTCGCTGGGCATCCGCCCCGACTTCATCGTCGGCACCTCGATGGGGGCCATCGTGGGCGCCCTCTACGCCAGCGGCTATTCGAGCCACGATCTGGACTCCCTGGCGCGGAGCGTCCCGCTGGCCGAGCTGATCAGGCCGCGGACGCAGTCGTCGAATCGCGCCTACACCCTCTTCCGGCCGCTGATCTATTGGGAGGTCGATGAAGGGAAGGTCCGGCTCGCCCCGGCGGCCGTACCCGAGCAGGGGATCGATGCCGCCCTGAACCGCATTTTGCTTCGGGGCAACCTGCAGGCTCGGGGCGATTTCAGCCGGCTGCCGATCGACTTCTACGCCGTCGCCACCGACCTCGCTACCCATCGCACCGTGGCGATCCACCAGGGCGACCTGGCACAGGCGGTCCGTGCGTCGGTCGCCCTGCCGATCCTCTTCGAGCCGGTGCAGATCGGCGATCTGATTCTGGCCGATGGTGGCCTTGCCGCGAACGTTCCGGTCCGGATCGCACGGGAACTCGGGGCGACCCGCGTGATCATCTCCGACCTGGTCCGGCATCAGACCTCGGTGGTGGATTTCGGGAATCCGCTCACCGTCGCCACCTCCCTCATCGACTACCTCTTTTCACAGAGCGGCGATTCCGCGCTGGCCGGCGACGTGTCCATCGCGACCGACGTTACCGGGTTCGGGAACCTCGACTTCTCTCCGGCCACGCTCGATACACTCGTGGCCCGCGGGACACGGACCGCGAGGGCGGCGCTCGTCGACCACCTTGATTGCCTGCCCCACGCCCCGCCTCAAGCGAGCGCGACCGATACCACCACCGAACGCGTACTCCAGCTCACTATCCCGGGCTTCCGCCGCCGTGAACTCGAGGATCTGCTCGGCACGCTCGGTCTGGCCCAGGGGATCACGCTCGAGCCGGAAGTCCTCCGCCGAGGGTTCGATGATTTCGCCCGTGACGGGAGGTTCCGCTCCGTCTGGCTCAACCCCACACCGTTGGACAGCGGTCTCGCGCTCGACCTTCGCGTACGCCGGGCGCCCATGGGAGGTCTCGGTGTCGGGATCGCGTACGACAACGAGCTGGGCGCCCGGATGTGGGCCGGAGGCGTCCTTCGGGATCCGGTCACGCGCACCTTCGAGTTGACGGGGCTCACCACGGTCGGTGGCCTCCGTCGTGATCTGCAGGTCGCCGCGCGGAGGCGGATCTACACGTTCAGTCGGCCGATCCTCATGGCGGGCCTGTTCGCCGGACAGGAGGAGATCCCCTTCTTCGGACCCGAGGGCCGCCCCACCTTCCGGCCCCGGCTTTCCCAGGCGAGTGGCACCCTCGGCTTCGAGTGGACGCGCGGGCCAAGTTGGCTCTTCCGGCTCGCCGGCGAGGCGCGCGCATGGTCCGACACGGGTGATGCCGGACACCAGGCCCTCAATACGGTATTCATGGCGCAGCGTTCCACCGAAAATGGGGAGATCCTCTCCACCATCGAGGTCCAGGTCGCGCGCGAGTTCCGACGCGGCGTCTTCGTCTGGCGTGAGCCGATCCGCGCCGGGCGATGGACCGTGATCCCCGGCATCCGGGCCGGGATGATCCGCGGCACCGAAGTCCCGTTGCAGTGGACCTTCCCGCTCGGCGGCACCGACGGTTTTCCCGGCCTCCATCTACTGGAGCGGCGTGGCGGCAATGAGGCGATGGTCAGCACGGTCGTGACCTACCAATTCACCAGTCCGCTGGCCGCCCGGGTCGAATTGTCCGCGGGTGATGTGCGTGCCGACTCCGCCGGATCCGCCCGCCCGCTCTTCCAAGGCCAGGACTGGCTCGTCGGGTGGCGGGTCGGGTTCGGTATCCGCAACAGCCCCCTCGGTCCGGTCCGGCTCGAGTACGGCGCCACCAGCGTCGCCGGGGACTATCGCGACCAGGTCTTCCTGCGCGTGGGGCGGTGGTTCTGAACGGCAGTGAGGAGTGAGGAGTAAGGAGTGAGAAGGGGAAGGTTTGATGCATCCCACACCATACCCCTCACTCCTCACTCCTCACTTCTTTACAGCAGTCCAGATATCGGCGTCGCGTAGTTGTGCTGCCGCTGTTCCGGCGTCCCGTACCGCCCCTCGTGCGAGTGATACCGCTGCCACTCCGCACGGAGACAGAAGGGGTCGAGGCCGTACGGGTGGTCCACCACGAGAATCCCGTCGAGGTGGTCGATCTCGTGCTGCAGCAGCTCGGCCTGGT
>JANLXK010000264.1:0-3753 GCA_031365045.1 Gemmatimonadota bacterium
TGAGGGGTGAGAGGTGAGGGGGCCTTCCGGAGAGATCTCTCCAGTAGGCCCCCTCACTCCTTACCCCTCACCCCTCACGATTCTTGGAACGGAACTTCTATCTTGAGACCGTCTCTGGCGATCACCGTCTCGGCGAAGACCGACTGTGCCTCCTCCAGCAGCTCGGGGGCGTCGCGGGTATAGCGCGCGCTCAGGTGCGTCAGCGCCAGCCGGCGCGCGCCAGCCGAGTGCGCGACCTCGGCCGCCTGCCGCGCGGTCGAGTGTCCGGTCTCGCGGGCCCGGGCGGCCTCGTCGTCGCCGAAGGTCGCTTCGTGGATCAGGAGATCGGCCCCCTTCGACGCCTCGATCATCGCGGGGCAGGGGCGGGTGTCACCGCTGTACACCACCCGCCGGCCGGGGCGTGACTTCCCGACGAGCTCCTCAGGTGCGACCGTGCGCCCGTCCGGCAGTGCGACCGTTTCCCCCTTGTGGATCTTCCCCCAGAGCGGCCCTTCGGGCACGCCGAGTTCGCGCGCCCGGTCCGGGTCGAACCGCCCGAGCCGGATCTGCTCCACCAGCGCGTAGCCGACGCAGTCGGCACGATGGTCGGCCGCCACGACGTGGAGGTCGTACTCGTCCCGCTTCAGGACCTCCCCCGCCTTCAGCTCGACGATCTCGACCTTGAACTTCGGCTTCTCGAACCCGAGCGCCAGCGCCTGGCCCAGGATCTTCTCGGCACCGCGCGGGCCATAGAGCGTCATCGGTGCGGTGCGGTCGAGCAGGCCCAGCGTGCGGATCAGCCCGGTGATCCCCAGGAAATGGTCGGCGTGGAAATGGGAGAAGAAGACCTCGGTGAACGAGAAGGCCACGCCGTAGCGCATCATCTGGCGCTGGGTCCCCTCGCCGCAGTCGAACAGGAGCGTCTCTCCTTCGCGCGCCATGGCGAGACCGGAGACGTTCCGGTCGATGGTGGGGCAGGCGGCGCCTGTGCCGAGGAAGGTGACGGAGAGCATGGGGGCCGAATCTAGCCGCCCATGGGGGCCTTCGGAACGGTGAAGGGGGCGGGGGTCCGGAAGTCGCCGGCGACCCGGGGCAGGAGGATGGTGAAGCGCGACCCGGCCCCGGGGGTGCTCTCCACCTGGATGGCGCCGCCGCTCTGGGTCACGATCCCGTAGACGATCGACAGCCCGAGCCCGTTGCCGATCGAACCTTTGGTGGTATAGAACGGTTCGAAGACGTGCTCGAGGGTCTCCTGGCTGATCCCGGCCCCGCCGTCCTCGACCATCAGCGCCGCGTGGACCCCCGCACGCACCACCCCGGCCTCGACCCGCTCCTGGCCCCGGAGTTCGCGCGCCTCGAGCGTCACCCGGATCGTGCCGCCCCCCGGCATCGCGTCGCGGGCGTTGATGACGAGGTTCAGCAGCACCTGCTCGAGCTGCCCGGGGTCGGCGGCCACGAGGGGCACGCCGTCGCCGATCCTGGTCTCCAGCCGGAACTTGGCACCCAGCACGGTGCGGAGCATCCCTTCCATCCCCTGCACGACCTGATTGATCGGGAGGGTCTGCGGGGCCAGCGGCTGCCGGCGTCCCACGGCCAGCAGCTGGCGGATCAGCCCCTTCCCACGGGCCGACCCCTCGCGGATCCCTTGGACATCTTCGCGCCCCGGATGGTCCTTGCCGAGGCGCTCTTGCAGGACGCCGGCATAGCTCTCCACTGCGGTGAGGACGTTCCCGAAATCGTGCGCGATGCCGCTCGCCAGCCGTCCGACCGCTTCCATCAACTGGGCCTGGCGGAGGCGCTCTTCCGACGCGGCCAGCGCCTGGGCCATCCGCTCGTACCGCTCCCGATAGGTGATGATGGAAAAGACGTCGCCCAGTTCGCGTGGACGCTCGAGCTCGGGACGAGGTCCCGACTTCGCCGAGTGGTCGAGGTAGATCCAGAGGAGGATGGCGTACGTCGCCCCGGCGATGCTCTTTCCTGCCATGTTCCCGGTGAGCAGGGCGGAGAAATCGGGGCGCCCCCAGTAGCTGAGCACGCCGAAGATCACCGAGTCGAAGTACAGCACCCCGAGGAGGGACACGAGCAGGCGGACGAAGAGGGGCGCCCAGGTGAGCTGGAAGAAGAGCAGTTCGTACAGCACGATCATCAGGAGCCCGTCGAGGAGCAACGTGAAGACGCCGACGCCGAACGCCCGGTAGCTCACGCCGAAGAACTCGAACGGTACGATCTGGGTGACCGCGGGCCCCGCCAGGGCGACCTGCCACTGGGTGATGTACGAGAAGATCCCGAGGGCAAAGTTGGCCAGGATCAGGCCGTACACCAGCGTGCGCGTGGCTGGGACCCCTTCCCGCAGGTAGATGAGCAGGAGCGCGAACAAGTTCCCGGCGAAGAGCACCACCGAGCCGGGGGAGACGGCGATCCCCCCCAGGATGTGCAGGAAGACCGCCCCGCCGAGGAGCGCCTGCAGGTACTGGGTGGCGGCCAGGAAGATGTAGAGCGGAGTGAGCCCGAACCGCCCGCGGAGCTCGTAGAGTCCGCAGATGATGACGGCCACCAGCACCATCTCGGCGATCAGGGTGAATTCGATCATCGCAGGCAATGTACGCCCGCCGGGCGGTCCCGGTAGGGAGAGCAAGGAACGGGTCGTGCCGAAAGCACGATACCTTTAACATGGACCCATGCGAACAGACCTGGATCTCATGCCGAACGACTACTTCCGCATCGCCGAGGCGATCGCCTTCCTGGACCGCCGGCCCGACGCCGACCTCGACGAGGTGGCCGGGGCGGTGGGGCTCTCGCCCTTCCATTTCCACCGGCTCTTCTCCCGCTGGGCCGGCACCAGCCCCAAGCGGTTCCAGCAGTTCCGGAACGTGGTCGCCGCCCGCCGGCTCCTGGGCGAGGGGCGGAGCATCCTCGAGGCCACCTACGCCGCCGACCTCTCGGGCCCCGGCCGGCTCCACGACCTGATGGTCTCGGTCGACGCGGTCTCGCCCGGCGAGTTCAAGGCGAAGGGGCGGGGAGTGGCCATCCGCTGGGGGATCCATCAGGGGCCCTTCGGCGAATTCCTCCTCGGCCAGAGCGACCGCGGGGTCACCACCCTCAAGTTCCTCGAAGGGCGGAGCGACAAGGGCGAGGTGCTCGACGAGCTGCGGTCGTCGTGGGCCAACGCCGAGGTGGTGGAGGATCTGAAGGGGACCGCGAAGGCTGCCGGGCTGGTCATTCGGGCGCTGGCGAATGCCCCGGTCGAGTCGCCGCACGCGCCCATCCGGCTCCACCTCCGGGGGACCAATTTCCAGCTGAAAGTCTGGGAGGCGCTGCTCCGGATCCCGGGAGGCGGCACCACCACCTACGAGGAGCTCGCCACCTCGCTCGGTACTCCCGAGGCCACGCGTGCCGCCGCCAACGCCGTTGCGGCCAACCCGGTGGTGTGGCTCATCCCCTGCCACCGGGTGATCCGGAAGACCGGCGCCTTCGGCGGCTATCAGGGGGGAGAGCTGCGGAAGCGGGCGCTGCTGGGATGGGAGGCGGTGCGGGCATCTTGAACTGCAGAACAGGAACCCAAGGATCCCAGGAACCCAGGATCAGTTCCTCCTGGGTTTTTGGGCTTCCAGGGTTCCTGCTCCCGCTGAACTACAGCTGCAGCGATGCTTGTGAATAGCGCGCGATGTACGCCGAGACATCGAACTTCTCCTTCGCCGCTCGGCTGCTGAGGTAACGTACCGTGCCGTAGATCGGCCGCCGGTAGAAGGGGCGGTCGAACTTCCCGAAGATCCA
>JANLXK010000274.1:0-3809 GCA_031365045.1 Gemmatimonadota bacterium
GGACCGCCCGACCTCACCCCCCGGCCCCCTCTCCCATACGGGAGCGGGGGAGCGTACCGGAGCAATTCCCCCGTTCCCGTAAGGGAGGGGGGGTTAGGGGGTGAGGTTATTTCAGCACATCCAAGACCACTGGCACCTTCCCCAGCGGGGCGCTGATCTGCGCCCCCTGCACCCGGTCGCGCACGCCCGAGAGCATCTCCCGGGCGATGAGGACCCCTTCATCGAGCGCTGCCTCCTTCCCCTTGTTGCTCGCCGTCCGCATCCGCGCCAGCACGGCCTCGGGGACGGTCACCCCCGGCACCTCATTGGCCAGGAACTCGGCGTTCCGGAGCGATACCAGCGGCCAGAGCCCGGCGATGACCGGAACGCGGAACGACTCGATCCGCTTCAGGAATCGCTCCAGTTGGGCGATGTCGAACACCGGCTGGGTGACCAGGAACTCAGCCCCCGCGTCGAGCTTCCAGTGCAGCCGTTTGAGCTCCCGCTCGAGGTCAGGTGCGGTCGGGTTCACCCCGACGCCGATCACGAACTTGGTGGTCTGCCCCATCGCGTTGCCGCCGGGGTCGAGCCCGCGGTTGAGCCGCGCGACCAGGTTGGTCAACCCGATGCTGTCGATGTCGAAGACGGCCGTCGCATCAGGGTAGGGACCCATCTTCGGCGGGTCACCGGTGACAAGCAGCAGGTTGCGGAGACCCGCCGCCGCCGCGCCAAGGAGGTCGCTCAGCATGCCGAGAAGGTTCCGGTCGCGGCAGGCGTAGTGCACCACCGCCTCGAGGCCGGTCTGCTGCTGGATCATCAGCCCCGAGAGGAGCGCCCCCATCCGGCTCTGCGCCCGGGGGCCGTCAGGGACGTTCACCGCGTCCACTCCGGCGGCCTTGAGCGTCCGGCACTGCGCGAACATCGGCTCGGGATCGACCCCCTTCGGAGGGGTGATCTCGACGGTCGTGATGAAGGTGCCGGCCGCGAGCTTGGCACCCAGCGCCGACCGCTCCGCCAGCGGCACGGGAGGGAGGGGCTGCGCCTCGGTGACCTGCACCGCCACGTGGTGCTGGCGCGGTGAGACGCTCCGCACGAACTGCGCGATCGCCTTGATGTGCTCCGGCGTCGTGCCGCAGCACCCGCCCACGAGCGTCGCCCCCGCCTCGGCCAACCGCTTGGCGTAAGACCCGACATACTCGGGGCTCGCCATGTAGATCTTGCGGTCGCCCACGTCGCGCGGGAGGCCGGCATTCGGCTGCGCGGTGAGCGGGAGTTTCACGACCTTGGCCAGTTGCTCGATCACGTCGAGCACGCCCGCCGGCCCCACCGAACAGTTCACCCCGATGGCGTCGACGCCGAGGGCGGCGAGCATCGGCCCCCAGGTGGCGGGGTCGGAGCCATACGCGGTGTGGCCGTCGGTCCCGACCGTCATCTGGGCGATGATCGGGAGGTCGCTCCGCGCCCGCGCGGCGCGGACCCCTGCCTCGATCTCGTGCACGTCGGCGAAGGTCTCGAAGCAGAAACCGTCGACGCCGCCTTCCAGCAGCCCGTCGATCTGCCGGCCGAACGCCACCTCGGCCTCCGCCATCCCCAGCTCGCCGAACGGTTCGACCCGAACGCCGAGCGGACCGATGGCGCCGAGGACCAGGACCCGGTCGCGGCCGGCATCGCGCGCCAGGCGGGCGGCCGCCGCATTGATCTTCTCGGTGTCGGGGCTGAGGCCGTATTGCGCCAGTTTGAGCGGGTTGGCGCCGAAGGTGTTGGTCTCGAGCAGCTCGGCCCCGGCCTTCACATACTCGCGATGGATCTCGCGGACGAGTTCCGGGGCCTTGAGGCAGAGCTCGTCGTAGCAGACGTTGAGAAAGGCGCCCTTGGCATAGAGCATCGTTCCCATCGCGCCATCGACGACGTGGACGCGGCCGTCGGTCAGTAGTGTGCGGAGGTCGGTGGTCATAGGTCAGAAGTTGGGAGTTTGGAGTTTGGAGGGTTGCACCGTGAGCATCGATGCTGATCGTGCACCCCTCCCGACTCCCAACTCCAAACTCTCAGCTCCTCTCGTATCCCAGGTTGGGTGCCAGCCACCGCTCCGCCTCCGTCACCGTCCATCCCTTCCGCTGCGCGTAGTCCTCCACCTGGTCGCGGCCGATCTTCCCGACGCCGAAATAGGCCGACTCCGGGCGCCAGAAGTACCAGCCGCTCACCGCCGCGGTGGGGAGCATCGCAAAGCTTTCGGTGATGGTCATCCCCGCCGCGCGCTCGGCATCGAGCAGGCGCCAGATGGTCCCCTTCTCGGTGTGGTCGGGGCAGGCGGGGTACCCCGGCGCCGGACGGATCCCCTGGTACTTCTCGTGGATGAGGTCGTCGTTGGCGAGCCGCTCGTCCTTGGCGTACCCCCAGTATTCCGTCCTCACCTTCTCGTGCAGCCGCTCGGCCAATGCCTCGGCCAGTCGGTCGGCGAGCGACTTGGCGAGGATGGCCGAGTAGTCGTCATGCGCCGCCTCGAACTCGGCCACGAGCGGGTCGAGGCCGTGGCCCGCGGTCACTGCGAAGGCGCCCAGGTAGTCGTTCGACGGCGCGACGAGATCGGCCAACGAGTGGTAGGGGCGACCTTTGGGTCGCGCGCCCTGTTGCCGCAGGAAGTGGATCACCTGCGACGGGTGCGTCGGCGAATGGGGGCGCGCATCGGTGAGCGTCACATCATCCGGCCCCGTCCGCGCGGCAGGGAAGAACCCGACGACCGCCCGCGCACGAAGCAGTTTCCCCTCAACGATCCGCCGGAGGAGTGTCTGAGCGTCTGTCCACAGTTCCCTGGCCTCCGGGCGCTCGAGGATCCCCGGATAGCTCCCCTTCAGTTCCCACGCCTGGAAGAAGGGGGTCCAGTCGATCCGCTCGATCAGGTCTTCCAGCGGCCAGTCAAACGAGCGGGCGCCGAGCCAGGCGGGGCGAGGCGCCGTGGTCGCGGCGAGGGTGAGCGCCTGCGCGCGCGCGTCGGCGAGCGGCGTCAGCGTGCGCTCTCCTTCCCCTTCACGCTCCTGGCGGAGCCGCGCGTACTCGGCAGCGACCTTCCTGGCGTAGGCCGGGCGCTGTTCGTCGCTCATCAATGCGCTTGCCGCCGGGACCGCGCGCGACGCGTCGTTGATGTGGACCACCGGCGCCGAGTAGCGCGGGGCGATGCGGATGGCGGTGTGCGCCTTGCTGGTGGTGGCGCCGCCGATAAGGAGCGGGGTGGTGAATCCTTCGCGCTCGAGCTCACCAGCGACGAAGGTCATTTCTTCGAGTGACGGCGTGATCAAGCCCGAGAGCCCGATCAGGTCGGCCTCATGCTCGCGCGCGGCGGCGATGATCCGGTCGGAGGAGACCATCACGCCGAGGTCGAAGACCTCGAAGTTATTGCACTGGAGCACGACGCCCACGATGTTCTTGCCGATGTCGTGCACGTCCCCCTTCACGGTGGCGAGCACGATCCGTCCTGCCGCCTGGCGCTCCCCGCTCAGCCTCTTCTCGGCTTCGATGAAGGGGATCAGGTGGGCCACCGCCTTCTTCATCACCCGGGCGCTTTTTACCACCGGGGGGAGGAACATCTTCCCCGCGCCGAAGAGGTCGCCGACGACGCTCATCCCCGCCATCAGCGGCCCTTCGATCACGTCGAGCGGGCGGGTCGCGACGAGACGCGCCTCCTCAGTGTCGGCCACCACGAATTCGTCGAGCCCATGCACCAGGGCGTAGGAGAGCCGCTCATGCACCGGCTTGCCGCGCCACTCGGCGGCGCTCTTCTCTCCTGCGACGCGGGGGCCCATCCCCGCCGCGTGGGCTAGGAGCCGCTCGGTGGC
>JANLXK010000312.1:0-1595 GCA_031365045.1 Gemmatimonadota bacterium
AGGATCTGCCTCGGCAACTTGGCGGGCCAGCCTGAGAAGGGTAGCGGGACGGTCTTCCGAGTTCGTGGTGATCGCGGGCCTCCGCTTGACTTGATGTAGTCGTTCCCCGAACGTTCTCCCATGCCCCGCTTCCTCGTCACCGGCGGCTGCCCCCTCAAGGGCACTATCCGCCCCGCAGGCAACAAGAACGCCGCCCTCCCGGTCCTCGCCGCCTCCCTGTTGGCGACGGAACCGGTCGTCCTGCACAACATACCACGCATCAAAGACGTGGAGATCCTGCTGGCCCTGCTTCAGGACCTGGGGAGCACGGTGGAGTGGACTGCTACCAACACAGTGCGGCTCGACGCCAAGAACGTCAAGCCAAAGGCGCTCGACCCCAACCTCTCCGCCAAGATCAGGGCGAGCATCCTCCTGGCCGGCCCCCTCCTGGGGCGGTTCGGGAGCGTCACGCTGCCGCCCCCCGGTGGTGATGTAATAGGAAGGCGGCGGGTCGATACCCATTTCCAAGCCTTCGTAGAGCTGGGTGCCGAGGTGGAGGTAGGGGCGGACTTCAAGGTGCACGCTCCCAAGGGGCTCGTTGGCGCCGACATCTTCCTCGACGAGCCGAGCGTCACGGGGACCGAGAACGCCCTGATGGCGGCGGTGATGGCGAAGGGGAAGACCGTCTTCCGGAACGCCGCCTCTGAACCGCACGTGCAGGACACCGCCCGCTTCCTGGTCGCTCTCGGTGCTCAGATCGATGGTATTGGGTCCAACACCTACGTGGTGGAAGGGGGACGCCCCCTGCAGGGGGCGACATACACAATTGGGCCCGACCACATCGAGATCGCGTCCTATATCGGCCTCGCGGCCGTCACCAACTCGCACCTGATCATCGACCCGGTCCGCCCCGATGATCTCCGCGCCACCCTCCTCGGCTTCGACCGCCTCGGCATTCGGCCGATCGTGGCGGGACCCCAGCTCATCGTCGAAGCGGCGCAGGAGAAGCGGATCCGCCCCGACTTGGGCGGGCACGTCCCCAAGCTCGAGGACGGGCCCTGGCCCGCCTTCCCGGCCGACGCGATGAGCATCGCCCTCGTGGCCGCCACCCAGTGCGACGGGTTGGTGCTGATGCACGAGAAGATGTTCGAGAGCCGGATGTTCTTCGTCGACAAGCTGATCGGGATGGGGGCGCAGATCGTCCTCTGCGATCCGCACCGCGCGGTGATCCACGGCCCCGGGAAGCTCCGCGGCGGCACGGTGGAGAGCCCCGACATCCGGGCCGGGATGGCGATGCTCCTGGCCGCGCTCTGCGCCGAGGGGAAGAGCGTGATCAACAACGCGGGGCAGATCGAGCGGGGGTACGAGGATATCGTGGCCCGGCTCCAGGCCCTCGGCGCGGATATCACGAGAGAAGATTGAAGTCACCCTGATCGCGCAGATCTCCTTCGTTTCCACCTCACCCCCATCCCTTCCACACGAGGGGGTGAGGACCGGAGAGGGGGTGACTCGGCACTGTAGATCCGAGACTCAACCTTGATGGTAGGGGCTCCCCCTCCCCGTTTTGCGGGGAGGGGGCAGGGGGGAGAGGCGGATCCGCAGGCCGGAGCATGTAC
>JANLXK010000325.1:0-4545 GCA_031365045.1 Gemmatimonadota bacterium
TACTCGACTTGTCCCGGTCACCGTGAGCTCGGTGACGGGGCAAAGCGGGCAAGATCCTTCGCGTTGCTCAGGATGACCCCTTGTGTGGCATCCCTTCGTTCCTCTCCGCCTACCCGCCTACCCGCCTACCCGCCTTTCCCCCTGTGCGCCTGTCCGCCCGTGCGCCCGTGCGCCTTTCCTCCTGTCCCCCTGCCCTGTCCGCCCGTGCGCCTGTGCGCCTGCCTTATTGCGGGACCGGCGGCAGTTCCACGATCTCGAGCCAGTAACGGCCCAGCACGTTCATCGCATCCACCAGGCCGGGGAAGGTGACCGGCTTGGTGATGAAGGAGTTCACGCCCAGCTGGTAGCTGCGGACGATATCCTGATCGAGGCTCGAGGTGGAGAGCACGACGACCGGGATGTCGTGGATGGTCTTGTCCCCCTTGATGATCTTCAGCGCCTCGCGGCCGTCCATCTTGGGCATGTTGAGGTCCAGCAGGATCAGCCCGGGGCGGGGGGCCGTGCCGTTCTCACCGGCGTATTCGCCGCGCTGGTAGAGGTAGTCGAGCAACTGCTCGCCGTCCTTGACGAAGCGGACGTCGTTGGAGACGTGCGCGTCCTCGAGCGCCTGCTGGGTGAGCATCCGGTCATCTTCGTCGTCGTCGCAGACGAGGATGGTGATGGGGATCTTGTTCTTCTCTTGTCTCATGGCTTGAAACCTCTCGAAACCTGCTTGACCGGCAGGGTGACGGTGAATGTCGCACCCTGACCGGCGATGCTGGTGGCGGTGATCGTTCCGTTATGGCGTTCGACGATCTTGCGGCAGATCGCGAGTCCGATGCCGGACCCCTCATACTGCCCCCGGCCGTGCAGTCGCACGAACATCCGGAAGATCTTGGTGGCGTGGTTCTCGCTGAAGCCGATGCCGTTGTCGGCGACGGTAATGGTACACTGTCCCCCGCGGACCGAGGTGGTCAGGTGCACGATCGGCGGCTGGTCCTCGCGGCGGTACTTGAGGGCATTGCCGAGCAGGTTCTGCAGCAGCTGGCGCATCTGGAGCGGGTCGGCGTCGATAGTGCAGAGTTCCCCGAGCTCCACCACACCGCCCGATTCTGCAATGGTGGTCTCGAGGTCGGCGACGACCTCCCCGGCGATCCGGGCGAGGTCGGTGCGGACCAGCGGCTGGACCCGGGTGCTGATCTGCGAATAGAGGAGGAGGTCGTTGATGAGGGTCCGCATCCGGGCGGCGGCGTTCAGCATCCGCGTGAGGTGCTCGCGGTTGCCCGCTTCCATGCTCGGCCCCACGGCACGGTCCAGCAGGTCGCCGAAGGAGATGATCTTCCGCACTGGTTCCTGCAGGTCGTGCGAGGCGACGGAGGCGAACTCGTCCAGCGCCTCGTTGGAGCGTTCCAGTTCCCGGTGCTGCTCGGCCAGGCGCCATTCGGTGAAGCGGCGCTGGGTGATGTCCTCGATGGCGAGCAGGATGATCCGGGGTTCGTCGGGACCCTGCGACACCAGCCGGGCGTTGAGCAGCATGATCTTGCGGCCGATCCCGGGAAACTCATGGTCGACGTCGAAGTCGTCCAGCTGCTTCTCGAGGGGGAGCTTGTCGCGCAGCATCTCGCGCAGCGGCGCGATGTCCCACTGGCCATCGCCGAGGGCGAAGAGCACCGTGCCGATGGTGTCCTCCGGTTCGACCCGGAAGGTGTGGAAGAAGGCGCGGTTGGCCTGCGAGACCCGGAACTCGTGGTCGAGCACCAGCAGCGGTTCACGCACCGTGTCGAGGATGTCGAGCTGGCTTCGGCGTTGCGCGGCCAGGCGCCATTCGGTGAAGCGGCGCTCGGTGATGTCCTCGATCGCGAGCAGGATGATCCGCGGCTCGTCAGGGCCCTGCGACACCAGCCGGGCGTTGAGCAGCATGATCTTCCGGCCGATCCCGGGGAACTCGTGGTCGACGTCGAAGTCGTCCAGCTGCTTCTCGAGCGGGAGCTTGTCGCGGAGCATCTCGCGCAGCGGCGCGATGTCCCACTGGCCATCGCCGAGGGCGAAGAGGACCGTGCCGATCGTGTCCTCGGGTTCGACCTGGAAGGTGTGGAAAAAGGCGCGATTGGCCTGTGAGACCCGGAATTCGTGGTCGAGCACCAGGAGGGGCTGCCGGACAGTGTCGAGGATGTCCAGCTGGCTTTGGCGTTGCGCGGCCAGGCGCCATTCCGTGAAGCGACGCTCGGTGATGTCCTCGATCGCCAACAGGATGATCCGCGGCTCGTCGGGGCCCTGGGAGACCAGCCGGGCGTTGAGCAGCATGATCTTGCGGCCGATCCCGGGGAACTCGTGGTCAACGTCGAAGTCGTCCAGCTGCTTCTCGAGGGGGAGCTTGTCGCGCAGCATCTCGCGCAGCGGCGCGATGTCCCACTGACCATCCCCCAGCGCGAAGAGGACCGTGCCGATCGTGTCCTCGGGCCGGACCTGGAAGGCGTGGAAGAAGGCACGATTGGCCTGCGAGACCCGGAACTCGTGGTCGAGCACCAGGAGCGGCTGCCGGACGGTGTCGAGGATGTCGAGCTGGCTTTGGCGTTGCGCGGCCAGGCGCCATTCGGTGAAGCGGCGCTCGGTGATGTCCTCGATCGCCAGGAGGATGATGCGCGGCTCGTCGGGGCCCTGGGAGACCAGCCGGGCGTTGAGCAGCATGATCTTGCGGCCGATCCCGGGGAACTCGTGGTCGACGTCGAAGTCGTCCAGCTGCGCCTCGAGCGGGAGCTTGTCGCGGAGCATCTCGCGCAGCGGCGCGATGTCCCACTGGCCGTCGCCGAGGGCGAAGAGCACCGTACCGATCGTGTCCTTGGGTTCGACCTGGAACGTGTGGAAGAAGGCGCGATTGGCGTGGGTGACCCGGAACTCGTGGTCGAGCACCAGGAGCGGTTCCCGCACCGTGTCGAGGATGTCGAGCAACAGACGCTGCGCCGCCGGCAAAATGGCCGGCTGCACGTCCGGGGACGGCGTCTGGATGAGCTCGACTTCTGGCACCGCGGTCCCTCCTCCGACGAGCGGGCGCGGCCCGTCTCGGGTCGTCGTCATCTCGCGCAAGAACATCAGTGAAACAGGGTCAACATGGTGTGCCACCTGTAGTTCGGGAGAGTAGCCATATCCAGGGGGTAGGCGCAATCGCCCAATGAGGGTAGGGCGGGGTTACCTTCCATTATGCCGCATCCCCGTCCCTGCCGGTGCCAGGACCGATGGCCCCGGTCGACATGATCCGGGTCGCCATCATCGACGACAACCGCCTCGTGCGCGAAGTGCTCACGACCATGCTCGATCGCGTGCCCGACATGCGGGTCGTCCCGCTCGACGGCACCCATCCCGACTGGACGCCCGAGGCGTGGCCCCAGGTGCTCCTGCTCGACGTGGGACTCCGGGACGAGGACAGCCGGACCGTGGCCGCCGCCCTGAAGGCGGCCCACCCCGACGCGCACATCATCGTGATGGATCTCCTCCCCGTCAACGAGGAGATCGTCGAATACGTGAACGCGGGCGTGTCGGGGTTCGTGCTGAAGGACGCCACCTTCGACGAGTTCATCGCCACCATCCGCCTGGTGGCCGCGGGCACGAAGGTGCTGCCCGCCCGCATGACCGAAACGCTCTTCGAGCAGATCCTCCGCGAGGCCACGGCGGCCGAGCCGGCGCGGGTCGTCGAGGAGGTGCGGATGACCCGGCGCGAGCGCGAGGTGGTGGACCTCATCGGCGCGGGGCTCAGCAACAAGGAGCTGGCCCAGCGGCTCAACATCGCGACCCACACCGTGAAGAGCCACGTGCGGAACGTGATGGAGAAGCTGGCGCTCCACACTCGGCTGCAGATCGCGGCATACTCGCATCGCGAAGGACAGCCGTGATGATGCGGGGTGCCCCGCGACAGGGGTAGCCCCGCGCCGCACCGCCACCCATATTCATTTGCAGGTCCGAGGGAATACGCTTTCCCGCCTGCGCCACTACGCCCGCGACGTGGATCCCTGGAAGGCCACGACGCGGGCGTGTTCGTTCTCCCCTGAGCCACCGATCGGTCCCGGCCCATGAGTACTCGCAAGACCAAGCGTTCCAGCACGGCCCGTGACGTGCCCAAGTCCCCGACCGGCATCCAGGGGCTCGATGAGATCACGGGGGGCGGACTGCCCCGGGGCCGGCCGACCCTGATCTGCGGCGGCCCCGGCTGCGGCAAGACCATACTGGCGATGGAGTTCCTGATCAACGGGGCGCAGAAGTATGGCGAACCCGGCGTCTTCCTGTCCTTCGAAGAGTCGGTCGAGGACCTGATCGCCAATTTCGTCTCGGTCGGGTTCGACCCGCGCCCCCTCGCCGCGCGGAAGCTGCTGGCCCTCGATTTCGTCAAGGTCGAGGCGCACCAGATCCAGGAGACCGGCGGGTACGACCTCGAAGGGCTCTTCATCCGCCTGGCGCACGCCATCGACAAGATCGGCGCCAAGCGGGTCGTGCTCGACACGATCGAGTCGCTCTTCTCGGGACTCTCCGATGCACGCATCCTGCGGGCCGAGCTTCGCCGGCTCTTCGACTGGC
>JANLXK010000327.1:0-2696 GCA_031365045.1 Gemmatimonadota bacterium
TCCTCGCTCGTGGGTTGGGCTGCGGGGGCTGCGCCCCCTCGCCCCCCTCCGGCGCTACGCGCCTCCGGGTCGAATCCCTCCCTGTCCGTGTAGCTCGGCCGTCCCGGCCGAGCAGTCCAGAGGCGCGATAGGCGCTGAAGGCGCTCAAGGTCTCCCTGGGGAGATCCGGGGCGCCTTTCTCTTGCCAGTCTCCCGGCGAAGCCGCGGACTGAATCCAACGCCCGCCGAGGGGCGGCCGCCCCGGCCGCCCGTTCACGTGGGGGAGTCAACCTGTAAAGGGCGCGCGAGGCGCGCGCCCCTCGGCAGGCACTCGCGCGCCTCACGCGCCTCCCGCGCCTCTGTTACTCTTAGGGCATGAGCTTCATCGACGAACACCTGGTCCCCGACGAGCAGGTCGCCCACGGCGCCAAGCTGCACTGGATGGTCTTCGCCCTGCCGGTTGGGTTCCTGGCCCTCGGTGTCCTCCTCCTCGGGCTCCTGGCGGGGGACCGCTGGATCGGCGGCCTATTCCTCGGCCTTGGCCTGGTGCTCGCCGTCCGGCCCTATCTCTTCTTCCAGTTCTCCGAGTTCGGCGTCACTGACCGACGGGTGCTGGCCAAGTTCGGGCTGGTGAGCCGCGAGTCGCTCGACCAGATGCTGGCCAAGGTCGAGACGGTCCAGGTGGACCAGGACCTCATGGGCCGCCTCCTCGGTTACGGCAGCATCACCGTGGTCGGCCCCGGCGGGACGCGGAAGAGCTTCCGGATGATCGCCGATCCCTTCGCCTTCCGGAAAGGGATCCAGGAACGGATCGTCGCCCTCCACGGACACACCGGGCGTGCGCCCGCTGCACCGGCCCCGGCGGCGCGCCTCGAGCGGAAGTGTCCCTGGTGTGCCGAGATGATCCTGATCGATGCGCAGGTGTGCAAACACTGTGGGCGATCGGTTCCCGCCGCCTAAAGCGTGAGCGGTGAGCAGTGAGCGGGGGGCCCCGGATCGATTCGGAGCCCCCCGCTTACAGCTTACCGCTCACCGCTTACCTGTCAGGGGGCCCTCCGCAGATTCTGCCGCAGCTCGTTCAGGTTGAGCATCGGCACCCCCCCCTCGGTCGGTACCAGGATCACCAGGTTGTTGGACTGCCGCATGTCGTGAAGCACCTCGAGATACTGCTTGGTCAGCGCCTCGGCGGTGAGCGTCTGGTTCAGCAGCCGCTGCTGTTCGGCCTGGAGCCGGGCGACCTCGACCCGGTGGCGCTCGGTCTCGATCTGCTGTTCCTGGGCGATCTTGTTGTTGATCGCCTGGACCACCTGGGCCGGCGGCTGGAGGTCGCGGAGGAAGAAGGCCGTGACCTGCGCGATCCGGAAGATCTGGCCCCCATTGCGGGGCTGGGTTACCAGCGCTGAATCGACCTCCGCCTCCATCGCGGAGGCGATCTTGTTGCGCTCCGAGATGTCGTTGATGGTGAACTGGACCATTCCGTCCCGGACGCCGTTGCGGATGGCGTTGCGGACCACGTTCTCGATCTGCTCCTGGTTCCCGATCTCCAGGAAGAGGCGGGGGGCGTCGGCCGGGAGGATCTGGTAGCGGATGGCGACGTCGATCTGCATCCCCATCTGTTCCTTCGAGAGCGCCTGGATCGCCTCCGCGTCCTGCCGGGCGGAAGGCCACTGTTCTTCGCGGGTGCTGTAGCGCTCGACCGAGCTCCAGGGAGAGACGAAACGGATCCCGGGGAGGAGCGGAGTGTCGCCGACGGTCCCGAAGGCGTGCTGCACCCCGACCGTCCCCGGTTCGATCACTTTGACCATCGAGCCGAGGACGGATATCCCGGCCACCACCATCAAGCCGAAGGCGACGAGCCGGAGGATCTTGGCCCCGGCACCCGCGGCGCCCTGCCGGCCGGCGGCGACGGTGAAGAGGACGAAGGCGATGAAGAGGAAGAGAACGCCGGTGACGAGACTGCCCATGGTGGTCCTGGTGGTTGGGGATAGCTGCAATCTAGGGGAAAGGCGCATGAGACGCGTGAGGCGCGATAGGGTGCGAACGTACGCGCCTTTCGCGCCTGGCGCGCCTACTATCTCCCACGGATCCCCCCCGTAGCCCCGAACTTGAGCACCCGGTCCATCATCTCGGCGTAGCGGGCCCACTGGTCGGCCTCGTCGCGGAAGCGCTGGCGGCCGAGCGGGGTGAGTTGATAGTGGCGGGCGCGGCGGTTCTTCTCCGACGGGCCCCATTCGGAGGAGATCAGGCCTCGGCGCTCGAGCCGGTGCAGGGCGGGGTAGAGGGTCCCCTCCTCGAGCTCGAGGGCGCCATCGGTGACCATCCGGAGCCAGACCCCCACGCCGGCGCCATGGGTCGGCTCCCAGCGCAGCGCGCGGAGGATGAGGAGGTCGAGGGTTCCGGGGAGGAGTTCCACTTGGTGCTGGGTGCTGGGTGCTGGGTGCTGGGGTGATTCCCGAAGTACTCGATGCGCGTACTCAGCACTCGGCACCCAGCACTCAGCACGCCGTTACCCCTAGGCCATCTAGGGGAAAAGGTACCCTCCCCGCACCCTTGTCGCTATTCTGTCTCCGAACCCACCCCCGCCCCCTCGGAGATCCCGCCCGTGAGCGAAGCCACCACCCCCGTCGCGCTCGACCAGACCTACGGCAGTGACGTCTTCAGCCGCCGAGTGATGCAACAGCGGCTCGCCCCGGTCGATGGTCCGCAAGAGGCTCTTG
>JANLXK010000346.1:0-14621 GCA_031365045.1 Gemmatimonadota bacterium
CATCCAGGAGTACCGCCCGGACGAGGTGTACAACCTCGCCGCCCAGTCCTTCGTCCCGGCCTCCTGGAGCCAGCCGGTCCTCACCGGGGAATTCACCGCCCTGGGGGTGACCCGCATCCTCGAGGCGGTCCGCCTGGCGCACCCGACCGCGCGCTTCTACCAGGCGAGCTCGTCGGAACAGTTCGGCAAGGTGCAGGAGCACCCCCAGCGCGAGAGCACGCCGTTCTATCCCCGATCGCCCTACGGCGTCGCCAAGGTGTACGGGCACTGGATCACCGTGAACTATCGCGAGAGCTACGACCTCTTCGCCGTGAGCGGGATCCTCTTCAACCACGAGTCGCCTCGGCGCGGCATCGAGTTCGTGACCCGCAAGATCACCGACGGGGTGGCCCGCATCAAGCTCGGCCTCGCCAAGGAGCTCCGCCTTGGCAATCTCGACGCCAAGCGCGACTGGGGCTTCGCCGGCGACTATGTCGAGGCGATGTGGCTGATGCTGCAGCAGAAGACGCCGAAGGACTACGTCATCGGCACCGGCGAACAGCACACCGTGCAGGAGCTGGTCGAGCTCGCCTTCCGGCACGTGGGTCTCGACTGGAAGCAGCACGTGGTGCAGGACCCCCGCTTCATGCGCCCGGCCGAGGTCGAGACCTTGCTGGCCGATCCAACGCTGGCCAAGCGAGAACTCGGCTGGACCCCGAAGGTGAGCTTCCCCAACCTGGTGCAGATGATGGTCGACGCCGACCTCGCCCGGCTCCGCCCGCGGTGAAGGTCCTCGTCACCGGCGCCGACGGCTTCGTCGGGCAGTGGCTGACCCACGCGCTGCTCGGCGCCGGGCACTCGGTGACCGGCGCGGTGCGGGATGGCCGCGCGATGCCGGGACGGCTCACCCCCGCCGAGCTCGCCGCGGTGCGGTGGGTGCCGCTCGACCTGCTGGACCACGATTCGATCGACAAGGTGGCGCGCGAACCCGCCGACTGGGTGATCCACCTCGCCGCGATCGCGAGTTCGGTCGAGGCGGGTCGCGATCCCGGCCACACCTGGGCGATCAACGCCGCGGGCACCGCCCGGCTGGTCGAGTCGCTCGCCGGCGAGGCCGATGCCCGGCGAGTGGTGGTGGTCTCGACCAGCGAAGTCTACGGCGCCGGCGAGCCCCGGCCCCGCCGCGAGACCGACCCGGTGAACCCGGGCTCTCCCTACGCCGCGAGCAAAGCGGCGGCCGAGATCGCCGCGCTCGAAGCGGGACGGCGCACCGGCCTCGCGGTGATGGTGGCGCGCCCCTTCCCCCACACCGGCCCGGGCCAGACGACCACCTACGTCGCCCCCGCCTTTCTCGACCGGATCCGGCTGGCCCAGCGCACCGGCGCCGTCGCAGTGAAGACCGGCAACCTCGACCCGATCCGCGAGCTGCTGGATGTTCGAGATGTGGTGCAGGCCTACGTGGCGCTCCTCGAACGGGGGCGGGCGGGGGAGACCTACAACGTGGCCCGCGGGGAAGGGATCGCCATCGGCGAGCTCTTCGAGCGGATCGCGCGGGCCGCGGGGGTGCACGTCCTCCCCGAGCCTGACCCCTCGCTCCTTCGCGCCACTGACGTCCCCCATCTGGTCGGCGACCCGGCCAAGATCACTTCCGAGACGGGCTGGACCGCGTCCCGCCCCCTCGATCTGACCCTCCGCGATCTGGTAGATGCCCAAGCGCACTGACCTCAAGACCATCCTCCTCATCGGTTCCGGCCCGATCATCATCGGGCAGGGTGCCGAGTTCGACTACTCCGGCACGCAGGCGGTCCGCGCCCTGAAGGAAGAGGGGTACCGGGTGGTGCTGGTGAACTCGAACCCGGCCACCATCATGACCGATCCCGAGCTGGCCGACCGGACCTACATCGAGCCGGTGACCCCGGCGTGGGTGGCCAAGGTCATCGAGCGCGAGCGTCCCGACGCCCTCCTCCCCACCATGGGGGGCCAGACGGCGCTCAATGTCGCGATGGCGCTGCATGAGGACGGCACGCTCGCCAAGTACGGCGTCGAGCTGATCGGCGCCGACGCGCGCGCCATCAAGCTGGCCGAGGATCGCGACGAGTTCGGCCAGGCGATGCGCCGCATCGGGCTGGCCACGCCGGAAGGCCAGACGATCCGAAGCCTCGAGGAAGCGCACGAGGTCGTGAAGCGCACGGGCTACCCCGCCATCATCCGCCCGAGCTTCACCCTGGGTGGCACCGGCGGCGGCATCGCCTACAACCGCGAGGAATTCGAGACGCTGATCCGCCGCGGGCTCGACCTCTCGCCGGTGGGCTCGGTGCTGCTGGAGCGGTCGATCATCGGCTGGAAGGAGTACGAGCTCGAGGTGATGCGCGATTCGGCCGACAACGTGGTCATCGTCTGCTCCATCGAGAACATCGACCCCATGGGGGTGCACACCGGCGACTCGATCACCGTCGCGCCCGCGATGACGCTCACCGACCGCGAATACCAGTCGATGCGCGACTCGGCCATCAAGATCATCCGCGAGATCGGCGTGGCCGCCGGCGGCTGCAACATCCAGTTCGGGGTGGATCCGAAGACCGGCGAGCAGCTGGTCATCGAGATGAATCCGCGGGTCTCGCGTTCGTCGGCCCTCGCGTCCAAGGCCACCGGCTTCGCCATCGCGCGTATCGGCACCAAGCTCGCGGTGGGATATCGCCTGGACGAGCTCCCCAACGACATCACCAAGACGACCCCCGCCTCGTTCGAGCCGGTGCTCGACTACGTGGTGGTGAAGATCCCGCGGTTCGCCTTCGAGAAGTTCCCCGCCGCCGACCCCCGCCTCACCACCCAGATGAAGTCGGTGGGCGAGGTGATGGCGATCGGCCGGACCTTCAAGGAAGCGTTCCAGAAGGGGCTCCGCGGGCTCGAGATCGACCGGCCCGGCTGGGTCATCGGCGCCACCCCCACCGACGACCGCCTGCAGGACGGCGAGCGGGAGACGGTGCGTGCCGCCCTCCGGACCGCCACCCCCGAGCGGGTGTTCCAGCTGAAGCGCGCCTTCCAGTACGGCATCTCGGTCGAGGAGATCGCGGAGGTGAGCGGCATCGATCCCTGGTTCCTGGCCCAGATGGAGGAACTGGTCGCGGCCGAGAAGGTGTGGCAGGAGACCAAGCCAACAGGTGACGCGGCCGTCCGCGCCCAGCTCCGCGACATGAAGCGGATGGGCTTCTCCGACCGCCAGCTCGCCGACCTCCGCGGCCTCAAGGAGGCCGACGTGAGTGCCGAACGCCGGCGGCTCGGGCTCCGTCCTGCCTTCAAGACGGTCGACACCTGCGCCGGTGAATTCCCCTCGGCGACGCCGTACCTCTACTCCTGCTACGACGACGAGAACGAGTTCGCGCCGCCCCCGGGTGCCAAGACGGTCATCATCCTCGGCTCCGGCCCCAACCGGATCGGGCAGGGGGTGGAGTTCGACTACTGCTGCGTCCGCGCCACGATGGCCTTCCGCCAGCTCGGCTTCCGGACCGTGATGGTCAACTCGAACCCCGAGACCGTCTCCACCGACTACGACACCGCCGACTCGCTCTACTTCGAGCCGCTCACCCTCGAGGACGTGCTCGAGGTGGTGCACCGCGAGCAGCCGATGGGGGTGGTGGTCCAGTTGGGCGGGCAGACCCCGCTCCGGCTGGCGCGCGGGCTCGAAGCGGCCGGCGTCCCGATCATGGGTACCTCGCCCGAGTCGATCGACCTGGCCGAGGACCGGAAGCGCTTCGAGAAGCTGGCCCGCGAACTGGGCGTGGCGCAGCCTCCCGCCGGCACCGCGATGTCACCCGACGAGGCGGTCGCGGTGGCCCGGGTGGTCGGGTACCCGGTCCTGGTGCGGCCGAGCTACGTGCTCGGCGGCCGCGGCATGGAGATCGTGTACGACGATGACTCTCTCCGCCGCTTCTTCCTCACTGCCCAGCGGGTGGCGCCCGGACATCCGGTGCTGATCGACCGCTTCCTCGAGGACGCCTTCGAGGCCGACGTCGACGCCATCAGCGACGGCACCCGCTGCGTCATCGGCGGCGTGATGCAGCACATCGAGGACGCCGGGGTCCACTCGGGCGACTCGGCCTGCGTCCTGCCGCCGTATCTGCTGACCGAGGAGCAGGTGACGCAGATGCGGGATTACACCCGCCAGTTCGCGCTCAAGCTCGGTGTGATCGGGCTCCTCAACGTGCAGTACGCCATCAAGGACGGGGTGGTCTATGTGCTCGAGGTGAATCCGCGCGCCAGCCGCACGGTCCCGTTCGTCTCGAAGACGACCGGGATCCCGTTCGCCTCGCTCGCCGCGGCGGTGATGTCCGGCAAGTCGCTCGACGAGCTCGGCCTGGTGGACGACGTGCTCCAGCCGTACGTGGCGGTGAAGGAGGCGGTCTTCCCGTTCAACAAGCTGCACGGGGTGGACCTGATCCTCGGGCCCGAGATGCGCTCCACCGGCGAAGTGATGGGGATCGCGGACAGCTTCGGGATGGCCTTCGCCAAGGCGCAGGAGGCCGCGGGAGGTGAGTTGCCGCTCGAGGGGGGCGTGTTCATCACGGTCAACGACCGCGACAAGCCGAACGTGGTGCCGATCGCGCGGCGGTTTGTCGAGCTCGGCCTCACGGTCCTCGCCACCGAAGGGACGGCGCGCTACCTGCGCGCCCGCGGGATCCCCGCCGAGAAGGTGCTCAAGGTGCACGAAGGCCGGCCCAACGCGATCGACCTGCTCCGCTCGGGACGGATCCAGCTCCTCATCAATACGCCGCTCGGCAAGCTCACCCAGCAGGATGACTACCTCATCCGCCAGGCGGCGCTGCAGCAGCGGCTCCCGTATACCACCACGCTCTCCGCCGCCTCGGCGGCCTGCGATGCGATCATCGCCCTCCGGAACCGCGCGCATACCGTGCGCTCGCTCCAGGAGTGGTATGAGATCGCCCGGCGGGTCGAGGCCTGATCGTGGCGCAGACCCAGGCCTTCATCGACGCGCTCCGGGCGCGCGTGCGGGGAGAGGTCCGCGCGGACGAACCATTGGCGCGCTACAGCACCTACCGGATCGGCGGTCCGGCGACGGTGGTGTTGCCGCAGAGCAACGATGACGTGGCGGCCGCCGTGGAGTTCGCCGTGGAGCAGGGGATCCCCTGGTTCGCCGTGGGGCTCGGCTCCAACCTCCTCTTTCCCGACGACGGACTCACCGCACTCGTCATCCGGATCGGGAAGGGACTCGACCGGATCGACCACGAGGGCGACCTCTGGCGCATCGGTGCGGGGATGCCAGGCCCGCTCGCCGCGCGGAAGACGGTGGGAGAAGGATTCGCAGGACTCCAGAAATTCGTCGGGATCCCCGGCTCGGTCGGCGGAGGGGTCTACATGAACGCGGGCGCCCACGGGGGCGATTGGTCCGAGGTGGTGGAGAGCGTGCGGGTCCTGACGGCCGAGGGAGAGGATCGTCTCGTGCCCCGCTCGGACATCCCCTTCGGTTACCGGCGGAGCGGACTCGGCCGCGCGATCGTGATCGAGGCGACCGTGCGGCTCCGCGAAGAGGACCCGGTCGCCCTGAGGCTGGAGATCGACCACCTCTTCAAGTGGCGGAGCGAAGGGACCCCGTTCAACCAGCCCTGTTGCGGCAGCGTCTTCCAGAACCCGGGGGGCCCGAGCTGGGGGCAGCGCGAGGGGCCGAAGACCGCCGGACAGCTCATCGAAGCGGCGGGGCTCAAGGGGCACCGGATCGGCGGGGCGGAGGTCTCCCCGATGCATGCCAACTACTTCGTGAACACCGGGAGCGCGACGTCCGCCGACGTGTGCGGGCTCATCGCCCACGCCCGCGCGCGGGTGCAGGAGCAGTTCGGTGTACGGCTGGAGACCGAGGTGAAGCTGATTGACCCGGATGGCAGCTACCTCCCCTCCACCTGACCGTCGGGGGGGCACCCCCGGCTATCTTTCGCCCCTCTTGCGACCCCTCTGACCCGACGGACCATGGCCGACTATTTCGCCCACGACTCCAGCTACATCGATGCCGGTGCCGTCATCGGCCGCGGCACCAAGATCTGGCACTTCTGCCACGTGATGCCCGGCGCGGTCATCGGCGAGGGGTGCAACCTGGGCCAGAACGTCGTCGTCATGGGGGGCACCCGCCTCGGCAACAACGTGAAGGTCCAGAACAACGTCTCCATCTACGAAGGGGTCGTGCTGGAGGATGACGTCTTCTGCGGGCCGAGCTGCGTGTTCACCAACGTGATGAACCCGCGCAGCCACATCTCGCGGAAGGCGGAGTACCTCGAGACGCGGATCAAGCGGGGGAGCACCATCGGGGCCAACGCCACGATCGTCTGCGGCGTGACCCTCGGGGAGTTCGCCTTCGTCGGGGCCGGGGCGGTGGTCATCGGCGACGTTCCGGCCTATGCCCTGATGGTCGGCGTGCCGGCCCGGCGGGTGGGGTGGATGTGCCAGTGCGGCGAGAGCCTGCACCTCGACGGGGGAGAGGCGAACTGCGCGAGGTGCGGTGCCGGATATCGTGAGACCGCTGGAGTGCTGAGCTGCGTTGCGCCACCCCACCGACAGGGGTAACTTCAAGGGCTGTCTGCAGTTAGGTCACTACACCAATTCGACGAGGCTGCCCGTGAACGTCCCGTTGCTCGACCTGCAGGCCCAGCATCGCACCATCAAGGACGAGGTCCTGGCCGCGGTCCATTCCGTCATCGAACGCCAGGCCTTCATCATGGGCGCCGAGGTCGGGCAGCTCGAGCAGGCGGTGGCCAAGCTCTGCGCCACCAAGCACGGGGTGGCCTGCGCCAGCGGCACCGACGCGCTCCTGATCCCCCTTCGCGCGCTGGCCCTCAAGCCGGGTGACCAGGTGATCGCACCGGCGTTCACCTTCTTCGCGACGGCCGGCGCGATCGCCAACGCCGGCGGGACGCCGGTGTTCGTGGACATCGACGCCCCGACCTTCAACACCAGCCCGGCGGCCATCGAGGCCGCCATCACTCCGCGCACCAAGGCGATCGTGGTGGTGCACCTCTACGGCCAGATGGTCGAGATCGAGAAGGTCGCGGCGCTGGCCAAGAAGCACGGGCTCTCCCTCATCGAGGATGCGGCCCAGGCGGTCGGAGCCCGGCGCAAGGTCGACGGCCAGTGGCGCTCGGTGGGTGAACTCGGCTCGGTCGGCACCCTCTCCTTCTTCCCCACCAAGAACCTCGGCGGCTGGGGCGACGGCGGGATGATGGTGACCCAGGACGACGCCTTCGCGGCCAAGCTCAAGAGCCAGCGCATGCACGGCGGGACCCGCGAGTATTTCCACGACGAGGTGGGCCTCAACAGCCGGCTCGACACCCTGCAGGCGGCGGTCCTCCTGGCCAAGATGAACCACCTGGCCGACTGGAACACCGCGCGGCGGCGCATCGCGGCGCGGTACGACGCCCAGTTCAAGGGGATCGGCGCCGTGGTGGCGCCCAAGGTCGACGCGGCCAACGAGCACATCTATCACCAATACACCATCCGCGCCGAGCGGCGCGACCAGTTGACCGAGCACCTCAAGGCCCAGGGGATCGGGCACAAGGTGTACTACCCGCTCGCGCTCCATCAGCAGCCCTGCTTCGCCCACCTCGGCTACAAGCCCGGCAGCCTGCCGGTGACCGAGAAGGCCACCGGCGAGGTGGTCTCGCTCCCGATCTATCCGGAGCTGACCGAGGCGCAGCAGGACGCCGTGGTGAGCGCGATCCGCGGGTTCTACGGCGCATGAAGGTCGCCGTCGTCGGCTCGGGCTACGTCGGGCTGGTCGCCGGGGCCTGTTTCGCGGAGACCGGGAACGAGGTCACCTGCGCGGACATCAGTGCGCCCAAGATCGCGATGCTCCAGAAGAACGAGATCCCGATCTATGAGCCTGGGTTGGAGGAGATGGTCCGGCGCAATCAGGCCGATGGACGCCTCCGCTTCACCACCGACGTCGCGGGTGCCGTTGCCGCGGCCAAGGTGGTGTTCATCGCCGTGGGGACCCCCGAAGGGGAAGATGGCTCCGCCGACCTCCAGTACGTGCTGGCCGTGGCCACCACCATCGGCAAGCACATGGTCACGCCCACCATCGTCGTCACCAAGAGCACGGTCCCGGTGGGTACGGCGGCCAAGGTGCGCGCCGCCATCGCGACGGAGACCAAAGTCCCGTTCGTGGTCTGCTCCAACCCCGAATTCCTGAAGGAAGGGGCGGCCATCGACGACTTCATGAAGCCCGACCGGGTGGTCATCGGGGTCGAGGATGACGAGGCCCGCGAGGTGCTGCGTGAGCTGTACTCCTCCTTCGTCCGTACCGGCAACCCGATCCTCTTCATGGATATCGCCTCGGCCGAGGTCACCAAGTACGCCGCCAATGCGATGCTCGCGACCCGGATCTCGTTCATGAACCAGGTGGCGCACTTCTGCGAGCTGGTCGGCGCCGACGTCGACCTGGTGCGGAAGGGGATCGGCAGCGACAAACGGATCGGGCCGGGGTTCCTCTTTCCCGGGCCCGGCTACGGCGGCTCCTGCTTCCCGAAGGACGTGAAGGCGCTCATCCGGACCGGCACGGAGGTCGGCCTCCGGTTCGACCTGCTCGAATCGGTCGAGGCGGTCAATGAACGCCAGAAGCACCGGATGCTGGAAAAGCTCACCGCCGAGTTCGCCGGGTCGCTCAAGGGGAAGCGCATCGCCGTCTGGGGGCTCGCCTTCAAGGCGGAGACCGACGACATGCGCGAGAGCCCGTCGATCCCGCTGGTCGAAGGCGCGCTCGCGGCGGGGGCCACGGTCGTGGTCCACGACCCGAAGGCCCATGAGACCGCGGAGCACGTGTTCGGGAAGCGGGTCACCTACGCGGCGGATCCCTGGTCGGCCATCGACGGTGCCGACGCCCTCTGCGTGGTCACCGAGTGGCTGGTGTATCGCAATCCGGACTTCGACCGCCTCAAGCGGAGCCTCAAGCGCCCGCTCATCATCGACGGCCGCAACCTCTGGGATCCGATCCGGATGGCCCAACTCGGCTTCGAGTATCACGGGATCGGGAGGCGACGGGCATGAGGGTCCTCATCACGGGTGCGGCGGGTTTCCTCGGCAGTCACCTCACCGACCGCTTCCTGGCCGACGGCCACGAAGTGATCGGGGTGGACAATTTCATCACCGGCCACCCGGACAACATCGCGCACCTGGCGGGGAACCAGAAGTATCGGTTCATCCAGCACGACGTGACCAACTTCATGTACGTCGAAGGGGCGCTTGACGGGGTGCTGCACTTCGCCTCGCCGGCGAGCCCCATCGACTACCTCGAGCTGCCGATCCAGACCCTCAAGGTGGGCTCGCTGGGCACCCACAAGGCGCTGGGGCTCGCCAAGGCCAAGGGGGCGCGGTTCTTCCTCGCCTCGACCAGCGAGGTCTACGGCGATCCGCAGGTCCATCCCCAGCCCGAGACCTACTGGGGCCACGTGAATCCGGTCGGCCCCCGCGGCGTGTACGACGAGGCCAAGCGCTTTGCCGAGGCGATCACGATGGCGTACCACCGCTTTCACGGGCTCGACACGCGCATCATCCGGATCTTCAACACCTACGGCCCCCGGATGCGTCCGGGCGACGGCCGGGTGGTGTCGAACTTCATCGTGCAGGCGCTCAACGGTGAGCCGCTCACCGTCTACGGCGACGGGAGCCAGACCCGTTCCTTCTGCTACGCCTCCGACCTGATCGACGGCATCTACCGCCTGTTCCAGAGCGACCGCAGCGACCCGACCAACATCGGGAACCCCAACGAGTTCACCGTCCGGCAACTCGCCGAGCGGGTGATCGCGTTGACCGGGTCGAAGTCGAAGATCATCGAGAAGCCGCTTCCGGAGGACGATCCGAAGGTCCGCCAGCCCGACATCACGATCGCGCGCTCGGTCCTCGGCTGGGAGCCGAAGGTGCAGCTCGAAGAGGGGCTGCAGCGCACCATCGCCTACTTTACCCAGCGTTTCGCCCGGTAGGGACCATCATGACCCCCGACATCAATCCAGAGCGCAACGTCAAGGAGGCGCGCGAGCGGTTCGCCCTCCAGGACTATTACGGCGCGGTGCATCTCCTCGAAGAGGTGCTCGCGACCGGTCGGGCGTTCGCGGATGCCCACCACCTGCTCGGGCTCAGCCGCTCCCTGCTGGGCCAGCCCGACCAGGCGTTGGCGGCGTTCGACTCGGCGGTCCAGCTCAATCCACGGTACGTCGAGGCCCACATCCACCGCGGCTTGATCCTCAATCAGCTGGGCCGTTCGGCCGAGGCCGAGGAGTCGTTCCGCCGTGCCTCGGCGCTCGAAGGGCCGCGCACCGGGCGGTTCAGCCCTCATGTCGCGGCCCGGCTCGCCAACCAGCACGCCGCGTTGGGCGAAGCGTACGCCGAAGCCGGCGCCCTGGCCGACGCGGCGGAACAGTACCGGAAAGCGGTGGAGCTCGGCCCCGCGTTCATCGATCTCCGCTACCGCCTCGCGCGCCTGCTGCTCGACGCCGGGAACCCGCTGGGGGCCCGCGAGGAGCTGGAGCGGGTGCTGCAGGCGCGTCCCGGGTTCGTCGAGGCCCAGGCCTCGCTCGGCCTGGCGTATTACCTGGCCGGTGACGCGGCCGAGGCGCGCCGCGTGTGGCGCGATGCCCTCGAACGCCAGCCCGAGAACTCGCGGGTCGAGGCCTATCTCGCGATGATGGATCGGGCCAAGGAGTGAGGCGCGGCTCGCGGGACATCGCGCTCCTCCTCGCTTCGCTCGCGCTCAGCGCAAGCCTCGCGGGATGTTTCGGCGTGGGGGCCGATCACGAGCGCCTGGGCGACGAGGCCCTGGCGCGGAGCGATGCCGCGGCCGCGATGGCCGAGTATCAAGCCGCGATCGCGACCCGGGGGAGCGCACAGCTCTATGCCAAACTCGCCGCCGCCGCCCTCCGCGCCCGTCATCTGCGCGAGTCTGCCGAGGCCTACCGCGACCTCGTGGCCGACGATCCTTCCCGGCTCGACGAGGCGGCCACCGGGCTCGAGCTGGTCGCCGAGGCCGCCGAACACATCAGCGACGCGGCCGGCCTGGCCGCCGCGGTCACGGCGCTCCGCGACATCGCGCCCGACCGACTGGCGTCGCGCCATGCGCTGACGCTCGTCCGACTCGGGGGATTGACCCCGGCGGAACTGGTGGCCGTGCTCCCGTACGCCCTGGCGGCGGCCCCCGACGCCGGGGTCACCGACTCGCTCCTGGTGACCTACGGGGCCGCCCTGCGCGAGACCACCGCCTGCGCCGAGGCGATGCCGGCCTTCGCCGCCGCGCGTCGGCGCACGCACGACCGGCGGCTCGGTGATCTGGCGCGCGGCGGACTTGCCGCCTGCGGACTGCAGCTCGGCCAGGAAGCGCTCACGGCCAACGATCCATTCACCGCCGACCGATGGTTCACCGTCGCCGTCGGGGCCGATTCCACCGGCTTCGTCGGACGGCGGGCACGCCTGGCGCTGGGTGACCTCCGGCGCGCCCAAGGCGACCTCCTCGGCGCGGCATTGGTGTACCAGTCCATTGTCGCTGTTTCTTCCACTGATTCCCTGGGCCGTGTCGCACGCGAAAGGCTCGACGTGCTGGGCGCGGCCGTTCCGGATTCCACACGATGATCCGTCGGTCCCTCTTCCCGTTCCTCCTCGCGGTCACGGCGTGCGGCCACGCCTTCCATCCGCCGGCCAAGGCCCCCGAGCCCGTGCTCCGGGTCGACGCCACGCCCGAAGTGGTGGATCGCCAGTGGGCCAAGGCCCAGCGGCTCTTCCGCGCCGGCAAGTGGACCGATGCGGCGACCCAGTTCGAGCGGCTGAACCTCGAGTTCGCCTCGGGCGATGCGCGGGTCGTGCGGTCGCATTTTTTCCTGGGGGAGTGCTACTTCGCCACGAAGAGCCACCTGCAGGCGGTGCGCGAGTTCCGTCGCGTCAGCGACGAGAACCCGTCCGACGCGCTGGCACCCGACGCGCTGCTCCGCGCGGGGGACGCCTTCAGCGATCTCTGGCGCCGGCCCGAGCTCGATCCGACCTACGCCCAGACGGCGATCGGCACGTATCAAGAGGTGATGAACCGGTATCCCGGGACCCATGCCGCCGGGCTCGCGCAGGTCCGGATCAACGACCTGAACGACAAGTTGGCGACCAAGCAGTACCGGACGGCGCTCTACTACATCCGCTACAAGGCCGATGACTCGGCGATCCTCTATCTCAAGGACCTCGCGTCCACCTACCCGCGCGCCAAGGTGGTGCCGGCGGCACTCGTCACCCTGATCGGGATCTACCGCCGGCTGGGCTACTCCGAGGACATCAAGGAGACCTGCACCTACCTTCAGCGCTTCCACCCGCAGGCCGCGGGCGTCGCGGCGGCCTGCGCCGTCACGCCCCCGGCGGGCACGAGCTGAGGTGATGGTCGGCCTCTTCGGGGGCTCCTTCGACCCCGTCCACCACGGACACCTCATCGCCGCCCAGGTCGCGCGCGAGGTGCTCCAGCTCGACGAGGTCCGGTTCGTCCCGACGGGGATCCAGCCGTTCAAGGCCGAGGGTCCCCGGGCGTCCGCCGCCGACCGGGTCGCGATGTTGCGGCTGGCCTTGGCCACCGCTCCAGGCATGAGGGTCGAGACCTGCGAGGTGGACCGGCCGGGCCCGTCGTACACGGTCGAGACCCTCCGGACCCTCGAGGCGCGGGAGCCGGGGCAGGTGTTTATCCTTCTCCTCGGCACGGACACCGCGCGGGAGTTCCCGCGCTGGCGCGAGGCCGACGAGATCGTCCGGCGGGCCAAGGTGGCCTTGCTGGCCCGACCGGGGCACGAGGCCCCTGCCGGTTCGTGGGTCTCGGCCGTCGTGCCGGTGCCCGCCCTCGAGATCTCGGCGACCGACCTGCGGCAACGCGTCGCGGCCGGTCGCCCGATCCGCTATTTCGTCCCTGACGCGGTGGCCGCCTACGTGGCCGAGCGCGGGCTGTATCGGAACCTGTGATGCTCAAGACCCTGATCTCCGCCGTCCTCGGCAGCCCGCACGATCGCTACGTCAAGCGCCTCCGCCCGGTGGTGGCGCAGATCCTGGCGCACGAGGCGCGGCTCCAGTCGCTCTCGGACGCCGACATCCAGGCCCAGACCCCGAGGTTCCGCGCCGTCATCGACGACCGGATCCGGGCGCAGCGCGCCGAGCTCGAGCGGCTCAAGGCCGAGAAACACGCCAATCCCGACCCGGCCGAGCGGATGAAGCTCGATGACCGGATCGCGGCGCTCGAAGATCAATGGAAGAAGGAGATCGCCGCGGTGCTCTGGGAACTGCTCCCGGAGGCCTTCGCGACGGTGCGGGAGGCCACGCGCCGGCTCAAGGGCACGATGGTGACGGTGATGGGCCACGAGCAGGCGTGGGACATGGTGCCCTACGACGTCCAGCTCATCGGCGGCATCGTGCTGCATCAGGGACGGATCGCCGAGATGGCCACGGGCGAAGGGAAGACCCTCGTGGCCACCCTGCCGGTGTACCTCAACGGGCTCACGGGGCGCGGCGTCCATGTGGTGACGGTCAACAACTACCTGGCCCGCCGTGACAGCCAGTGGATGGGGCACGTCTACCGGTGGCTCGGCCTCACCGTCGCCTGTCTCGACGACACAGAGCCCTCGACCCCGGAGCGCCGGGCGGCGTATCTGTCGGACATCACCTACGGCACCAACAACGAGTTCGGGTTCGACTACCTGCGCGACAACATGGTGTTCCAGCTCGACCAGCGGGTCCAGCGGGAGCACGTGTACGCGATCATCGACGAGGTCGACTCGATCCTCATCGACGAGGCGCGGACCCCGCTGATCATCTCCGGGCCGGTCGGCACCGAGGAGCACGACAAGTACGCCCAGTTCAACCGGCAGGTGATGGAGCTGGCGCGGCGGCAGAATGCGGTGGTCAGCACCCTCGTGGGCGACGGCGAGAAGCTCCTGGCCGATCCCGCGACCGCCCGCGAAGGCGCGCTGAAGCTCTTCCAGGCCCAGCTCGGCAGCCCCAAGAACAAGAAGCTCGGGAAGCTCTTCAACGAGACCGGGATCAAGCAGCAGGTCCAGCGGATCGAGCTCGATACGCTCGCCGACCGGAAGCTCCCGGCCAAGCAGCGGCAGATGGGGGACATCGAGGAGGCGCTCTTCTTCGTGCTCGATGAGAAGGGACACAGCGTCCACCTCACCGACCAGGGCGCCGCCGCGCTCTCGCCCAACGACCCGCACATGTGGGTCCTGCCCGATATCTCCGAGGCCTTCGCCGCGGTCGAGAAGGACCCGGCGCTCTCCCCCCGGGAGCGGGCCGAGCAGCGCCGGGCCCTCGAGGTCGAGTACGCCGCCAAGAGCGAGAAGCTCCACATCATCCACAAGCTGCTCCAGGCCCACGCCCTCTACGAGCGCGAGGTGGACTACCTGGTGCAGGACGGCCAGGTGGTGATCGTCGACGAGTTCACCGGCCGCATCATGACCGGCCGCCGCTGGGCCGACGGGCTCCACCAGGCCGTCGAGGCCAAGGAGCGGGTACAGGTGAAGGGGGAAACGCAGACCGTCGCCACGATCACCATCCAGAACTACTTCCGGATGTACGACAAGCTGTCGGGCATGACGGGTACCGCGGAAACCGAGGAGACGGAGTTCTACTCGATCTACGGG
>JANLXK010000397.1:0-8533 GCA_031365045.1 Gemmatimonadota bacterium
CGGTGGCCGACCGGTATCGCGTGGAGCGCGAGATCGGCCAGGGGGGGATGGCCACGGTCTACCTGGCGCAGGACCTCAAGCACGAGCGGAACGTGGCGATCAAGGTGCTCCGCCCCGAGCTGGCCGCGGCCCTCGGCGAGGAACGCTTCCTCCGCGAGATCACCACCACCGCCGGCCTCCGTCACCCCAACATCCTGCCGCTCTACGATTCGGGATCCGCCGCGGGGGCGCTCTACTACGTGATGCCCTTCGTCGTAGGGGAGACCCTCGACGACCGGCTGCGGCGCGAAAGGCGGCTCCCGCTCCATGATGCGCTCGCTATCGTGCGCGAGGTGGCCGATGCCCTCGGCGCCGCGCACGCCCAGGGCGTGGTGCACCGGGACATCAAGCCGGCCAACCTCCTGCTCGAATCGGGCCACGCGGTCGTCGCCGATTTCGGGATCGCGAGCGCGGTCCAAATGGCGGGAGGGACCAAGCTGACGCAGGCGGGGATGGCGGTGGGGACCCCGGTATACATGAGCCCGGAACAGGCGGCGGGGGGGCAGCAGATCGACGGCCGGAGCGATCTCTACTCCCTGGGGTGCGTCCTGTTCGAGTTGCTGGTCGGCGAGCCTCCCTTCAACGGTCCCTCGGCCCCATCGGTCCTGGCGCAACATCTGAGCACGCCTGCCCCGGCCCTCTCCTCCCGCGCCCCCGGGATCCCAGCCCCCGTCGCGGCGATCGTAAGCCGCCTCCTCGCCAAGGAGCCGGACGAGCGCTACGCCGACGCGCGCCAACTGATCAACGCGATCGATGGCGCACTCACGCCGGCGACGACCGCCGCCTACCTCGCCGCCCAACGCTCCGCGGGCCGCCGCTCCCTGCTGATCCCCGCCCTCATCGCCATCCTCGTGCTGGGCGGCTGGGCGCTGACCCGCTGGTGGTCCGGGATCGATGCCGCGCCGGCGGTCACGCTGCGCCAACTCACGTCGTCGGTCGAGGTCGAGGAGTATCCGGCACTCTCCCCGGATGGTGCCCGGCTCCTCTTCAGTCGCGACCTCGGCGGGATCCGACAGCTCTTCTTGGTCAACATCGCCGACGGGAGCGAGCGACGCGTGACCCGCGATTCGTCCGATGCGATCCAGCCGGTCTGGACTCCTGGAGGCGACGCCGTGGTCTTCGTTCGCGCCCGGAAGCCGAACACCCGACTCCAGCCAGGCGACGTCTTCGGCGAGTTCAGCGGCGGGGACATCTGGCGCCTCACCCTGGCGTCCGGCGCCGCGACCCGCCTGGTCGAGGAGGCCGCGACCCCGTCGGTCGCGCCGGATGGTCGGCTCGCGTTCGACGCCGCGCGGGCCGGGACCCGCCGTATCTGGGTCGCCGACAGCGAGGGACGGAACGCGCAGGAGCTCTCGGTCGACAGCTCGGAAGCGGTGGCCCACTCCGCCCCGCGCTGGTCCCCCGACGGACGGTGGATCGTCTTCCAGCGGCATGAACACACCCGGTTCGACATCGGCGTCATCGACGTCGCGAGCCACCGCACCTCCCAGGTGACGAACGACGCCTATGCCGACCTCCAGCCGGCATGGGATCCCTCGGGACGTGCCATCTGGTTCACTTCCAATCGCGCCGGGGGCTACAACATCTGGCGCATCCCGGTGACCCGGCGCGGCGCCCGTGGGGGGCCGCCGGTGCAGATCACCACCGGTGCGGGCGAGGATGTCGAGCTGTCGGTGCCGAGCGCCGGGGGGCGGATGGTGTTCAGCGTGCTGCGGCTCAATGCCGACCTCTGGCGTCTCCCCGTCGGTCCCAAGGATGGACGCCCCACCGGAACCCCGGAGCTCGTGGTCGCCACCACACGCGAGGAGAGCCGCGGCGATTGGTCGCCCGACAGTCGTCGGATCGCGTTCAACTCGGACCGTTCCGGGGAGATGAATATCTGGGTCCACACCCTCGCGGACAGCAGCGACCGGCAGGTGACCCGGGGACCCGGCGGTGATTACCAGCCGCGGTGGTCACCCGACGGCGGCCACGTCGCTTTCTTCTCCGCACGCGCGGGGAACGCCGACATCTGGTCGGTGGATGTCGCGACCGGGCAACTCACCCAGCTCACGACAAGTCCCTGGCTTGACATCAATCCAGCGTACTCCCCGGACGGGAGCGCCATCGCGTTCCAGTCCGATCGCGGGGGACGGATCGAGGTCTGGACCATGAAGGCCGACGGCACCGACCAGCGGCAGCTCACCCAGAATGGAGCCGGCGTGTTGCACTTCCTGGTCTGGAGCAAGGACGGCAAGTACCTCTACTTCCGGGACGGCAACGCGACCGCGAGCCCGGGCCGGATCGAGGTCGCCACCGGGATAGTGACACCAGTCGGCATCCATGGCGGGAGCCACCTTTCGTTCAACCCGGACGACACGCTGCTCGCCGATGTCTCGGGACACACTGTGCTCTGGATCTCGCCGCTCGGGGGCACGCCCTACGAGTCGTTCCACTTCGACGACCCCGATATCCGGGTGGACTATCCCGTCTGGTCCACCGATGGGCGCTGGATCCTGTTCGACCGCCTGAAGCCCGAAGGTGGGGACATCTGGCTCATGGAGCGACACCCGTGATCATCGCACCCCGGGCACCGGCACTTCGGAACCTGTGAACTTGGAGCTCATCCAATGACACTCCAGCGCCTCAGTGCAAGCCTCGCCGACCGCTACCTGCTCGAGCGCGAGCTCGGCGCCGGCGGCATGGCCACTGTCTACCTCGCGCAGGACCTCAAGCACGACCGCAAGGTCGCGATCAAGGTCCTGCGCCCGGAGCTCGCCGCAGTGATCGGCGCGGAGCGGTTCCTCTCCGAGATCAAGACCACCGCCAACCTGCAACACCCCCACATCCTGGCGCTGCACGACTCGGGAGAGGCCGACGGCTTCCTCTACTACGTCATGCCGTACATCGAAGGGGAGTCGCTTCGCGACCGGCTGGGCCACGAGCGCCAGCTCCCGGTCGACGAAGCGATCCGCATCGCGACCGAGGTGGCCGGTGCGCTCGACTACGCCCACCGGCACCACGTGATCCACCGCGACATCAAGCCGGAGAACATCCTCCTGCACGACGGGAGCGCCCTCGTGGCCGACTTCGGCATCGCGCTCGCGGTGAGCACTGCCGGCGGTGGACGGATGACCGAGACCGGGATGTCCCTCGGCACCCCGCACTACATGAGTCCAGAGCAGGCGATGGGGGAGCGGGAGATCACCGCCAAGAGCGACGTCTACGCCTTGGGCTGCGTGCTCTACGAGATGCTCTGCGGCGAGCCTCCGTTCACCGGCCCCACCGCGCAGGCGATCATGGCCCGGGTGATGACCGAGGAACCGCGGTCGCTCACGATGCAGCGGCGCACCATCCCGCCCCACGTCGAGGCCGCGGTCCACATCGCACTCTCGAAGCTCCCGGCCGACCGGTTCGCGACCGCGGCGGAGTTCGCGGAGGCGCTCGGTGGCAAGATGGCAAGTCGGCACGACGGCAGGACGGTGGCACGCACCGCGGCCCACTTGCCGTCTTACCGTCTTGCCGACTGGCGGGGTCGGGCCATCGCCGCGGGCGCCCTCCTCCTGGCCGCCGTCGGCGGCGCCGCCCTGTGGAACTGGGTCCACCGTCCCGCCGTCCTCCCGCCCCGGCCGGTCGCGCGCTTCGGCATCCAGCTCCCCCGCGACGCGCGGGCGCAAGGTGCCACCGGCTCGACGATCGCCCTTTCGCCCGACGGTTCCCAGATCGTCTATGTCGGACAAGCCCCGTCCGGGCGGCAACTGTACGTGCGACGGTTGGACCGGCCCGACCCGGTGCCGATCCCAGGGACCACTGGGGGTTCGCTCCCGTTCTTCTCCCCGAACGGAAGCACCCTTGGCTTTCGTCAAGGAACGAAGCTGGTGAAGGTCCCCGTGGCGGGAGGCCCGGTCACCCCGATCGTCGAGTTCCCGGGGGAGGTCTACGGCGCGACCTGGACTCCCGGGGACAGCATCATCTTTGGCGCCGACACCGGGTTGATGGAAGTGGCCGCCGCCGGAGGGACGCCGCGCCTGATCGCGCGCCCCGATAGCGGCGAGGCCTTCCATTTCCCCGAGGTGTTGCCCGATGGCAAGGCAGTACTTTTCGGCATCGTGGGCGTCGGCACATTGAAGCTCGCCGCACTGACGCGACGCACCGGCGCGATCAAGCGCTTCACGCAGCAGGGAGGGTACCCGCGGTACGTCGCAGGAGGATTCGTGGTGCTGGTGGATCCCGCCGGCATCGTCACCGCGGTGCGCTTTGACGCGGCGAAGCTCGAGGTGACGGGGGCGGCGGGGACCCTCACGGACGGGATGTCGGCGAACACGGACGGGGACGTCAATTTCGGGGTGTCCCGCGCGGGGGACTTCGCCTTCCAGGCGACCCCCAACCAGGGGAGCCGCATCGTCTTCGTGGACCGGAATGGTGGGGTGCGGGAGTCGGGTGCCGATTCAGGGTTCTTCTTCGTCCCGCGATTCTCCCCGGATGGTAAGCGGGTGGCGCTCGCGCGGGCGACCGACATCAATGTCGTCAAGGCAGACGTCTGGGTCTTCGACCTGCAACAACACAGTCTGACGCGGGTGACCTTTGACACCGTCAACTCCTATCCCGTCTGGAGTCCCGATAGCCGCCACATCGCGTACGGCCACTTCTTTAAGGGCTTGGGGGTACTGACGGACACGGTCTTTTGGACTCAGGCCGATGGCAGCGGCACGCCGGAACTGCTGCTGGGCAAGCCCGGGGTCTGGATCCCCGGTGAGTTCGAGCGGGACGGAGGAGGACTCGTCACCACCGGGTTCGCCGCGGGAGGATCGAAGGCGGAGATCTGGCGGAGCCCAATAGGCCACGATTCGGCGTCGACCCAGCTGGTGGCAAGCGCCTTCAACAACTTCGGGCCGACCCTCTCTCCCGACGGGCATTGGTTCGCCTACACATCCGTCGAATCGGGTCGCCCGGAGATCTACGTGCGCCCCTATCCGGGGCCGGGAGGAAGGTGGCAAGTCTCACTGGACGGCGGCAACCAGCCGGTCTGGTCCGGCACGGGCCGGGAGATCTTCTATCGCAATGGCGACAAGATGATGGCCGCGACCGTCCGCACCCAGGGGACCTTCGAGGTCGGTGAGCGGACCCAGCTCTTCACCGGAGCGTTCAATCAGGGGTTCGCGGCGAGGAACGGCTACGACGTCTCCCCCGATGGCCAGACCTTCCTGATGCTCCAACCGATCGTGGGCACGGCGCAGGACCTGGTCGTGACGCTCAACTGGTTCGATAACCTGCCGAGGACGCATTGAGCGCTGATATCGCCCGTCTCGCTGACGCGCTCGCCGACCATTACCGGGTCGAGCGGGAGCTCGGCGCCGGCGGGATGGCCACGGTCTACCTGGCCCAGGATCTGAAGCACGACCGGAAAGTCGCGATCAAGGTGCTCAGGCCCGAGCTCGCAGCGGTGATCGGTGCCGACCGGTTCCTCACCGAGATCAAGACCACGGCCAATCTCCAGCATCCGCATATTCTTCCGTTGTTCGATTCCGGGGTGGCGGCGGCGAGGGGTCACGAGTCACGAGTCGCGAGTCCGGATGGGCGCAACGATCCCACCGACGACGAGACCCGCGACCCGCGACCCGCGACCTTCTTGTACTACGTGATGCCCTTCGTCGAAGGAGAAACGCTCCGCGACCGCCTCACCCGCGAAAAGCAGCTCCCCATCGCCGACGCCGTGCGGATCGGCACCGAGGTCGCGGGCGCACTCGACTACGCCCACCGCCAGGGCGTGATCCACCGTGACATCAAGCCGGAGAACATTCTCCTGCACGACGGCCGGGCCCTGGTGGCCGACTTCGGGATCGCGCTGGCGGCAAGCCGAGCTGGAAGCACCCGGATGACGGAAACGGGGATGTCGCTCGGCACGCCGCACTATATGAGTCCCGAGCAGGCGATGGGGGAGCGCGAGATCACCGCGCGCTCCGATGTGTATGCGCTCGGCTGCGTGGTCTACGAGATGCTCTGCGGTGAACCCCCCTTCAGCGGCCCCACCGCGCAGGCGATCGTGGCGAAGGTGCTGACCGAGGTCCCCCGCCCCCTGACACCGAAGCGCCACACGATCCCCCCGCACGTCGAACACGCGGTACTCGTGGCGCTCGAGAAACTTCCAGCCGACCGCTACGAGACCGCCGCGGAGTTCGCGGTGGCGCTCGGGCGCTCGGGCGTGGAGGCGTGGGGGCGCACAGACGCAGAACCACAGCCCCGGGGCGGCACGACCACCCTCGCGGTCACCCGGCGGCGGCGATGGCTCAAGCTGCTGGTCCCGGTGGTCGCCGTGGTCGGGACGATCCTCGCGGGCTGGGGATGGCTCCGGGTCGAGTCCCTGACGAACGCCCCCGCGACCTGGCAATACATCTCCCTCGGCGACAGCGGCACAGCGACGATGGCAGCTCCCTCGCTGGCGCTCTCGCCTGACGGAAAGACCCTGGCGTTCAAGGACAACGTCGTGAACGGACTCCTCTGGGTCAAACGGCAGAACGCGCTCGACCCGGTCGCGATCCCCGGTACCAACCGCGCGAACAACCCGACCTTCTCCCCCGACGGAGAATGGCTGGCATTCGTGGCCGACAAGCAGCTCAAGAAGGTCCGGGTTTCGAGCGGTGCCGTCGCGACCCTGGTGGACTCGGTCGCCGGTGGATTCGGCGGTGCCGCATGGCTCGACGACGGGACGTTGATCTACGTGTCGACCGACTTCACCCGGCTGCGTCGGGTGAGCGCGGCGGGTGGTGTGGGCACCGTCGTGCTCGACAATGCGGGGCTCCAGGGCCTCGGATTCGCCTACCCGACCCCGCTGCCCAAGGCGCGGGGGGTCCTCTTTCAAGCCTGCAGCTCCGGCTGCGTCACCATGAGCCTCCGAGTGCTCGATCTTCGGACCGGCACCCAGAAGCTCCTGCTCAGCGAAGTGGGCCAATCCTGGTACCTGCCGACCGGCCAGCTCCTCTACACCCGGCGCGACGGGGTAGTGCTGGCGGCACCCTTCGACCTCGACCGACTCGAATTGACGGGGGTCGCTGTCCCGGTCCTCGATCGCGTGCTCGTCTTCTTTGGATTCGCCCAACTCGCCTGGTCCCCCTCCGGGAGCGTCGTCTATGCGTCCGGCGAGAACCGCAGCAACGCGAACGTGATGGTGCGGGTCTCGCGGACCGGTGGGGTCACCCCGATCGACACCGCCTGGAGTGGGCGATTTTCGTCCTTCGCGCTTTCCCCTGACGGCCGTCGACTGGCGATGGGCGTGGGCGCCGGAACGGGCGCCCTCAATATCTGGGTCAAGCAACTCGAGCGGGGGCCGCTGACCCGACTCTCATTTGGCGGAGGGGACCGGCGTCCGGTCTGGTCCCCCGACGGCCGGATGATCGCCTTCATCCGGGACACCATCGGCACCAGTGTCGTGGCAGGACGCTTCGCCGATGGCAGCCGGCCGGACACCATCCTGTTACGCTTGAGCCGGCAGCTCCAGGAGGTCGATTGGTCGCGCGACGGTCGTTGGCTCATCGTCCGCACCGACAACGGCACCGCGGGCGCCGGGGACATCGTCGGCGTCCGGACCAGCGGCGACACGACACCGGTGGAGCTGGTGAACAGCTCCTTCACGGAACTCAATCCGGCCATTTCACCCGATGGGCGGTGGCTGGCGTATGCGTCCAACGAATCCGGCCAGTTCGAGGTGTACGTGCGCCCCTTTCCCAACACCGGCGATGGACGGTGGCAAGTGTCCACCGAAGGAGGAGGGGGACCGCGCTGGTCACCGGACGGCCGAGAACTTTTCTACCTCGACCTTGCCTCCCGGGTGAATGCCGTCCCCATCAGCGTCACCCCGTCGTTCGCCGCCGGCGCCCTGCGTCCCCTGTTCGACGCATCGGGCTTCAGCGTGGACAACTTCTCGCATTCGTTCGATCTCACGCCGGACGGCCGCTCCTTCATCTTCGCGGCCCCCCGGCAACAAGTCGGGGCGACCCGGCCCACGAGCCTTGTGCGGGTCGACCACTGGTTCCGAGACCTGCAATCAAAGTTGGAGCAATAGCGATGTCCGACACACCTTCCCGCCTCACCTCCGCCCTCGCCGACCGCTACCTACTCGAGCGGGAGCTCGGCGCGGGGGGGATGGCCACAGTCTACCTGGCGCAGGACATCAAGCACGACCGGAAGGTCGCGGTGAAGGTCCTGAAGCCGGAGCTCGCGGCAGTGATCGGCGCCGAGCGCTTTGTGGTGGAGATCAAGACCACGGCCAACCTGCAGCATCCGCACATCTTGCCCCTCTTCGTCTCCGGCACCGCCGACGGCTTCCTGTACTACGTGATGCCGTTCATCGTAGGCGAGACCCTCCGCACCAAGCTCGATCGGGAGCGCCAGCTCGGCATCGAGGAAGCGATCAGGATCACGACCGAGGTGGCCGACGCCCTTGATTACGCCCACCGGCACGGGGTGATCCACCGCGACATCAAGCCGGAGAACATCCTCCTCCACGACGGCCGCCCGA
>JANLXK010000419.1:0-18114 GCA_031365045.1 Gemmatimonadota bacterium
GCTCCTCGCGCGCGCGCTCGACCGGACCGGGCGGCTCGACGATGCGGCCGCGGAGTATGCCGCGGCGGCGAAGGACCTGCCTGAGCTCGCCGACTGGCTCCGGCTCCGCGCCGCGACCGCGGCCCCCGATCTCGATGCCTGGGCCAGACAGCTCAACACCCTCACCTCACCCGTGACCCTCAAGCGGGCGCCGGCCTCGCTCGCGTTCGCGTGGGCCGGGCGCCAGCGGTGGACGCTCGCGCGCGATGCGTGGTACGTCGCCGGCGATTCGGTCGAGGCGCTGCTCGCGGCGGTGCGCATCGCGGCGACGCCGGAACTGCGCCCCCGCTTCATCACCGCGCTCAACATCGCGCGGGTGGACCAGCTGCCGCGGGTCCTTGCCGCGTTCGACGCCGGATACGCGCCGCTCACCCCGGAGGAACAGCTGCAGGCCGGACGCGCCGCGCTCCGCGCCGGCGATGCCGCGCGGGCTGTGGAGGCGTTCCGTCGCGCGCTCGCCGCGGGAACGGGGGATCCGGACGATCGCTGGCGCTACGGCACCGCACTCCTCCGCGTCGGGCGTGCGGCGGCCGCGGAGGAGGTGTTCGCGCAGACCCAGGGGACCAACGCCCTCCAGGCGCGGGTCCAGTACGATCGGGCGCGTGCCCTCTTCCGCCTCGGCAAGAGCGACTCCGCCAAGACGCTGCTGCTCGACCTCGCCGTCCGTTTCCCGACCGAGTCCACCACCGCCAACGCGCTCGCGCTCTCGGCCGACCTCGCGGTCGATCTGGGGGATGACGCCACGGCGCGGAAGCTCTGGCTCCAGCTCGCCACCTTGCAGCCCGGCAGTCGATTCACGCCGGGTGCGCGGTTCGAGGCGGCACTGGTCGCGTTCGTTGCCGGAGATCTCCCGGCCGCGACCAAGGAGTTCGATTCCCTCGCCGCCGCGCCGGGACCCGAAAGCAACGCGGGGCTCTACTGGGCCGGGCGGGCCTGGTGGGCCGCCGGGGACAGCGTCCAGGCCGCCACCCGGTGGCGCGCCTTGGCGCTGCGGTCGCCGGAGACCTATTACGCCGGACTCGCGGGCCGCCGGCTGGGCCTGGTGCCGTGGGCCCCGAACGGCGTGCCGAGCCCGGCGGTGACCGCGCCCGAGGCGCTGGCGTTCGTGCGCCGGGTCCAGCTGCTCGAGGTCTGCGGGATGATGCAGGAGGCCAACTGGGAGGTCGATGCGTGGCCGGCGCAGCTGATCACCGCGCAGGAACTGCTGGATGGCGCCCGTGCCCTTGCCGCCGTCGGTCGCGCCGCGCTGGCGGCACGCCTGGCCCGCCGGGCCCTGCAGGCCGGCCCGATCGACAGCGTCACCGCGTACTACATCATCTATCCGGTCCTGCACGCCAACGTGCTGGCGCACGAAGCCGACTCCCATCGGCTCGACCCCGCCTTCGCGTCGGGGTTGATCCGTCAGGAATCGACTTTCGATCCCGACGCGGTGTCGGGCGCGGGGGCGCGGGGGCTGATGCAGGTGATGCCGGAGGTCGGACGCCAGCTGTCGCGCCGGCTCAAGTGGCCGCTCTGGGATCCGGTGCTCCTCTTCCAGCCCGACGTCAGCCTTGAGTTGGGACATTATCACCTGGCCAACCTCTTCGATCGCTACCAGGACGGGGCGCAGGTCCTGGTGGCGTACAACGCCGGGGGCGCCAAGCTGCCCGCTTGGCTGGCGCGCCGGGGCGCCACCGATCCGGAGGTCTTCGTCGAGCGGATCCCGTATGCCGAGACGCGGGACTATGTGCGGATCGTGCTGCGGAACGCGGAATACTATCGAAGGATGTATGACTGGAGTTGCGGTGCGACGGTGGACGTGGCGGTGCAGGACCAGGTGGCGGCGACGGGGGTACGGGTCCGGAGCTGCTCGTAACAGCCTCTCCCCCCATCCCCCTCTCCCTGTCGGGAGAGGGGGAGTTCTTGTTGAGCTCCCCTCCCCCGACAGGGGGAGGGGTCGGGGGGAGAGGCGGTTACAGCCGCGAACTGACCGGCGGGTACCCCAGCGCCCCGTTGAGCCAGCGCACCAGCGGCAGCAGGGCTTCGTAGCGCTTCATCACCAGGACCGCGAGGCGGGGGGAGCGGACCTTGGCATCGGTCAGCGTCACCGTCGAAGTGAACGACTTGTACCGCAGCCACCGCTCCGCCGGGTGGTCGGCGGGGTAGCCGCGTGGGGTGCGCGTGAGTACCGCCTGCTCGCTCAGCTTCTTATAGGTGCGCTTGAACCCCGCAGACGTGATGACGCGCGTGAACCCCGCCGGGTCCTCCGCGATCGCGTCGCGCACTTTGGCGAGCGAGACACGCTCCGGCATCCAGAGCCCTCCGGCCACCTCACACCCCCCCGGCTCGAGGTGGAAGTAGAGTCCGGCCCCGCCGTGCGCGTCCTGGCCGACCCCTTTCCCGGCGTCGCGGTGGTAGAACCAGGCGCTGGCCCAGGTCTTGTACGGCGACTTGTCGTCCGAGAACCGCACGTCGCGATGGATCCGGAACATCGACCGCTTCGGATCGCCCACGATCTCAGGGGCGACGCGCGCGAGCCGCACGTCCACCGCTTCGATGAGGGCGCGCATCGGGTCGCGCACTGCGGCCTCATACACGTCGCGGCGCGCCTCGAACCAGGGGCGGGCATTGTGGCGCTTGAGGCCGCGGAGGAAGGTGAAGGCCGCAGCAGGGAAGCCGGTAAATTCTGTCATCGAGAGGGGTTCGCCCCGGGCGAGGCGTTCCTTGAGGGGGCGGGGGAGCCGCTTGATCGCCGCCTCGCGGCGCTGGGCCGCCGAGCGATCGCGGGCGGGCTCCTGGTGGACGAGGGCGACCGGCCCCCGCGCCCTGGTGTACCGGGCCCCCGTGCCGGCGTTGTGCTCGGCGACCCGGCGGGCCACGTCGGTGGCGACGCCGGTATAGAGCGAGCCGTCGGCGCAACGGACGAGGTAGACGGCCCAAGGCATCCCGGATTCTAACAGGTTCCGATATGTCCCGGCGCTGGTCATATTAACGCTCTGGGCCCGACCTCCCCCGGGCCTCCTCTTCGGGACCTGATGACCGAACTCGCGGAAACACCCCGGCGGATCTCCGACCGACAGCGGCAGCCGGTATGGTTCTCGATCCCGCCGGTCGGGACGGTACTGCAGTGGCTCATCGCCCTGCGGCTGATCCTCGCCACCGGGGCCCTCTGGCGCGTGGCGCTGGTCTGGGTCGAGTCGCCCGATTCGGCCTTCCTCACGGCCATCTCGGTGCTGGTCATCTTCGTCCTGAGCGCGTACGGCCACTTCGTCGTGCGGCTCGGACGCCAGGTGCCGAGCGAGAGTCAGCTCTACGTCCAGGCCTTCACGGACGTGGTGGCGATCGTCACCGTGGTCCACCTGACCGGCGGCGAGCGGAGCCCCTTCCCGTCGCTCTTCGTAGTGGTGATCGCGGCCTACAGTCTCTACCTGACGTTCGGATCGGCGCTGCTGGTGACGATCCTGTCGCTCTCGCTCTACTTCGCGGACGTGGTGTGGGGCCAGCCCGAGATCCCCGGCGCGGGGTTCATCGGCCAGCTGGTGGTCTTCTCGCTCGTGTTCGCGGTGGTCTCGGTCCTGGCCGCACGGCTCCGCACCGCCGGCGCCCGGACCCTGCAACTGGAGACCGAGCTCGCGCAGGTACGGCTCGAGGCCGACGATGTCCTGCGGACGATCACCTCTGGCGTGCTGACGGTCGACCCGGCGGGCCGCCTCGCCTTCATCAATCCGATGGCCGAGAAGCTCCTTGGCATCTCGGGGCGCCGTACCCTGGGGCTGCCGGCGCTCGACGCCATCCGGCGCGCCTCACCCGGACTGGCCGACGCCCTGGTGGCCTCGATGCGGTGGGGCCGGCGGGTGGCCCGCTCAGAGGGGACGATCACCCGGGAGGACGGGACCGAGTTCCCGGTGGGGCTCAGCGTCACGACCTTGGAACGGCTGGGGCAGGCGTCGCCGAGCGTGACGGCCATCTTCGCCGACATCTCGGACCAGAAGCGGCTGCAGGAGCTGCATCTCCGGGCCGAACGGCTGGAAGCGGTGGCGGAGCTCTCCGCGTCGCTGGCGCACGAGATCCGGAACCCGCTCGCCTCGATCCGCAGCAGCGTCGAGCAGCTGTCGCGCTCCCCGCGGGCCAACGACGACGAACGCTTCCTCGCCCATCTCATCGTGCGCGAGAGCGACCGCCTGAGCCGCCTGCTGAGCGAGTTCCTCGACTTCTCCCGGGTGCGCGTCACCCGTTCGGCGGCGATGGATCTGCAGGCCGTCGCCCGCGGAGCGCTCCGGCTGGTGCAGGAGCACCCCGACTGCGATGAAGGGGCGGTGCTCGAGGTGACGGGAGATCCGGTCGAGGTCGAAGGGGACGAGGACCTGCTGCACCGGGTGGTGTCGAACCTGGCGCTCAACGCGGTCCAGGCGGCCAAAGGGCCGGTCCACGTCACCGTCACCACGGGGCTCGCGGCGCCGGGCGAACTGCCCAGCGGTGCCGCCATCGACCGGGCGGCCAAGCTCGTCGTGACCGACGACGGCCCGGGGATCCCCGAGGAGGTGCGGCCGCGCCTCTTCGAGCCGTTCGTGTCGGGCCGGGAGGGTGGATCCGGGTTGGGACTATCTATTGTTCAACGCGCGGTCGAGGCACACCGCGGTCTGGTCTTCGTCGACTCGACCCTGGGTGTCGGGACCACTTTCACGATCTACTTGCCCCTGCCCGGGGGCACGGAGGACCAGGCGTGAGCCAGAAGCCCGTCTTGCTGGTCATCGACGACGAAATGGGGATCCTCGACACCCTCCGCATCCTGCTCAAGGGCGAAGGGTACGAGGTCATCACGGCCCAGGGTGGCAAGGCGGGGATCGAACAGATCCGCCTCGGTCACCACGACGTGGTGCTCTCCGACGTCCGGATGCCCCAGGTCACCGGACTCGACATCCTGCAGGCCGCCAAGGAGCAGGATCCGATGACCCCGGTCATCCTCATGACCGCCCAAGCTTCGCTCCAGACCGCCATCTCGGCGGTCAACTCGGGAGCGTTCTACTATCTGCAGAAGCCGTTCGCCAACGATGAGCTGCTCACGATCCTCCGCCGCGCCGTGGAACACCGGCAGTTGCGGGCCGAGAATCGCCAGCTCAAGAGTGACATCCGCCGGCGGGAGCGCACCGCCGCCCCCCGTCCGATCGGCAAGTCGAGGAAATTCCTCGACGCGCTGAAACTGGCGGAAGCGGTGGCGCCGAGCGACGCGACCGTGCTCATCCAGGGGGAGAGCGGCACCGGCAAAGAGGTGGTGGCGCGCTACATCCACACCCTTTCGGGCCGGCGTGAGTCCCCCTTCCTCTCCATCAACTGCGGCGCGCTGACCGAGACCCTGCTCGAGAGCGAACTCTTCGGCCACGTGAAGGGGTCGTTCACCGGTGCCGTGCGCGACAAGCAGGGGCTTTTCGCCGCCGCGCGCGGAGGCAGCTTCTTCCTCGACGAGGTGGGCGAGATGCCCGCCTCGCTGCAGGTGAAGCTCCTCCGGGTGCTCCAGGAACGCGAGGCGATCCCGGTCGGTGCCACCGAATCGGTGCCGCTCGACGTCCGCATCGTGGCGGCCACGAACCGCGACCTCGAAGAGGAAGTGCGTCGGGCCGCCTTCCGCGCCGACCTGTTCTACCGGCTCGACGTCGTGACGATCACCCTGCCGCCGCTCCGCGAGCGTCAGGACGACATCCTCCCGCTGGTCGAGTCGATCCTCGCGCGGCTGGCGCAGGAACGGGGCGTGGGGCCGCGCGCGCTCGGCGCCGAGGCGATGGACGCGATCATGGTGTACGACTGGCCCGGCAACGTGCGCGAGCTGGAGAACTCGCTCGAGCACGCCGTGGTGATGACCCGCGGCGATACCATCGAGCCCGCGGCGCTCCCCGAACGGCTCACCCGCCGCCGGCGCGAGTCGCTCGTGGCGGAACGTACCCCCACGAGCCCCTCGCTCGAGGTGATCGAGCGGGCCTACATCATGTGGGTGCTGCAGTCCGAGGGCGGGAACAAGACCCGCGCGGCCGAGGCGCTGGGGATCGATCCCTCGACCCTCTACCGGAAGCTCAGTCGGTACGAGGGCCAGGTGCCCTGACGGTCACCGGGGGGACCGCCGGGGCCATTGCCTCGCGGTCCACCAGCACATCGGCGGCGATGGAATCGATCTTCCAGCGCACGCTCGTCCAGGTGACGACCAGCGAGCCGAAGGTGTGGGCCAGGTGCGCACTTGCATTGCCGAGGCCGCCGCAGTTGCCCAGGAAGCTCACGAAGACCGTCCGACCGAGCCGCTGCTGGAGCAGGGCCACCGACTCGGGACAGCCGAGGTCCTGGGTCGCCGCCGGAAAGGTCGGTGGGGCCCCCGTGGCCATCGCATAGCGTCGGAGCGTCGCGGCCGAACCCATCCAGGGCTGCGGCGCCGGCGAGACGCGCGCCATCACCAGCCGGTCCGCGTACCGGACCTGCCCGATCGTCGCCACCAGATCCCCGTTCACCTGTTGCATCGCGATGAGCATCGCGGCGTTCTGCGCGGTCGCCGGTGCCGTGGTCGCGGCGACCGCCCCCCAGCCGAGGCAGGCGACGAGCGGCCCACGCCGGCCTTCGTCGCTGATCGCCTGGATCGCGAGCCCGAAGAGCAGGGCCGGGCCGAGGTGGAACGGGATGCCGTAATAGAGGTAGGTGTAGGGCCACGGCAGGTAGAGGATGGCGAACGCGAACGACAGCCCGACCGCGCCGGCGAGCGACCAGCGGAGATGGTCGCGCCACTCGGCTCGGCGGGACACCAGCCAGAGCCCGCCGACCAGCACCAGCGCAAAGAAGGCGTTGCCCGGCAGGGTCAGCGCCCCGAAGCCGGGGCGTACGCCCTGGATGATCCAGGGGCGCGAGGCGAGCGAGAAGAACACCTGGAGGCCCGTCGGCGCCTGGCCATAGAGATTGGTGAAGCCGCCGCTCCCGCCGCCGAGGGCGATGACCAGCGCCAGTCCGAAGGCCGCGAAGGCGGGGACCGCACTCCAGAAGATCCACCGCTTCGCGTCGCCCGAGAGGTCGGGGCGCGCCAGCCGTCCGTCGGCCCTGCGCGCGGTACCGATGAGCCAGACCAGCGGGAGCACGCCGATCAGCATCTCCTTGGCGAGCACCGCGCACGCCATCAACAATCCTGTCGCGGCCGCGCGCAGGATCGGCCGCGAGCCGGTGCGCCAGGTGGTGGCGAGCAGCAGCGCGCCCAGCGCGCAGATGAGGCCGAGCGGCTCGCCCATCGTCATCCGGGTCCACCCCTCGCTGACGAGCCGAGTGAAGACGAAGAGCGACGCCCCCGCCAGTGCCGGCAACGGCCGGAGGGCGAGCCGTCGGAACAGGAGATAGACCCCGGCCGTCAGCACGGCCATCTCGCCCATGCGGGCCCACTGCCACAGCACCGGGGAGGCGCCGAGGAGGGTCCACTTGGCCGCGAGCCCGGCGTAGCTGAGGACGTTGAGCCGCGCGTGCTCGCCCACGTAATAGTGGGTGAGCGCCGCCAGCCGTCCGCCGAAGGAATGGGGGCCGGTGAGCAGGGGGAGGAATTCGGAGAAATCGAGCGTATCGAAGGGCCGGTCCACCCAGGGGCGATAGAGCACCAGGGCCAGCCCAGCGAGCAACAGGGCGGGGAGGAGCGTCGACCGCCACGCGGGCGCGGGAGACGGGGAGGCCGTATTATTGTTCGATATGCTCACAGGCAAGCGTATTCTCCTGACCGGCGGTGCCGGATTCATCGGTTCCCGTCTTGCGGCGCGCCTCGTGGATCAGAACGAGGTCGTCATCCTGGACAACCATCATCGCAACAGCTTGAAGGATACGGGATTGCTGGGACACCCCCGCCTGACGGTGATCGAAGGGGACGTCCTCGATCCCATCGCGCCGGCGCGCGCGGTGCAGGGGTGTCAGATGATCGTGCACCTCGCGGCCATCGCGGGAGTGGACACGGTGCTCAAGATGCCGGTCGAGACGATGAAGGTTAACATCCTCGGCACCTTCAACGTACTCGAGGCCGCGCGCACCATCGGTACGCTCGAGCGGTTCGTCGATTTCTCCACCAGCGAGGTCTTCGGTTCCTTCGCCTTCAAGGTGAAGGAAGGCGACGCGACCACGCTCGGCGCCGTCGGCGAAGCGCGGTGGACCTACGCGGTGAGCAAACTCGCCACCGAGCACCTGAGCTTCAGCTATCTCAAGCAGTACGGAGTGCCGGCCTGCTCGGTGCGGCCGTTCAACATCTACGGTCCCGGGCAGGTCGGCGAAGGCGCCATCCATCGCTTCATCACCCAGGCGCTGAAGGGCGAGGACATCACGATCCACAACGACGGCAGCCAGATCCGGGCCTGGTGCTACGTCGACGACATGGTCGAAGGGGTGCTGCGCGCCCTCGAGGTGCCGGGCGCGGTGGGGCACACCTTCAACATCGGGAACCCGCGGAGCGTGCTCACGGTGTACCAACTGGCGCTCGAGATCGTGCGGCTCTCGAAGTCGCCGTCCAAGATCAAGTTCGTCCCGTGGGGCAGCACCGAAGTGGAGCTCCGGATCCCGAACATCGACAAGGCCCGCGAGATCCTCGGCTACGAACCCGCCGTGGACCTCGAGCCCGGCCTTCTCCGGACCATCGAATGGTACCGGCAGCGACTGGGCGCCTGATCCGGCTCGCCGAGCCCGACATCGACGACGCCGACCTCGGCGCCGTCGCCGAGGTGTTGCGGTCGGGCTGGCTGGTGCAGGGGCCGCGGGTCGCCGCGTTCGAGCAGGCCGTGGCCCAGCGCACCGGCAGCCGCCACGCGGTGGCCGTGGCCAACGGCACCGCGGCGCTCCACCTCTCCCTCCTCGCCCTCGACGTCGGTCCCGGCGACCTGGTCGCGGTCGCCACGTACTCCTGGCCTGCCACCGCCAACGTCATTGCCCTGGTCGGGGCGACGCCGGTCTTCATCGACATCGATCCGCGCCTCTGGGCGATGGATCCGGCCGCGCTGGAGCGCGCGTTCAAGGAGCATCCAGCCATGAAGGCGGTGATGCCGGTGCATGCGTTCGGCGCGATGGCCCCGATGCAGGCGCTGCGTGAAGTGGCCGACCGTCACCGGGTCCCGATCGTCGAGGACGCGGCCTGCGCGATCGGTGCCACCCTCGACGGCCGCGCCGCCGGGAGCTGGGGCCGGCTCGGCTGCTTCTCGTTCCATCCACGGAAGACCGTGACCACCGGCGAAGGGGGGATGGTCACCACCGACGACGCCGGCCTCGCGCGTCGGCTCCGCGTACTCCGCAATCATGGGCAGGATCCCGATGCTCCCACGCCCGCATTCGTCGCCCCCGGCTTCAACCTCCGTCTCACCGAATTCCAGGGTGCCCTCGGCGGCACCCAGGTCGCCAAGCTCGATCGGTTGCTGGCGCGTCGCCGCGCGGTGGCCGTGCGCTACGATGCCGCGCTGCCGGCGCTCGGGCTCACGCCGCAGGGCACGCTCGGCGTGGCAGCGCACAGCCGCCAGGCGTACGTCGCGCTCTTGCCTGCACGAGTGGCGCCGAAGCGCGCGGCGATCATCGCCCGACTGCGTGACGAAGGGGTGGAGGCCCAGATCGGGACGCACCACCAACCGCTCACCACATGGTTCCGCGCGGCCGGCAAGCACGTGACGGGGGAATTCCCCGTCACCGACGATGTCGCTGCCCGCGCCCTCGCGCTGCCGATGCACGCCGGACTCTCCGACGACGATGTGGCGTTCGTGGTGGACCGCGTGAAGTCGGTGCTCGCCGCGGAGGGCGCGTGACCCAGGCCCTGATCCTCGGTGCCGGCGGTACCGGGCGCGACGTCGCCGACTGGCGCGAAGAGCTGGCCACCGCCGGCCGGCCGCTCGATCTCCTCGGATTCCTGGACGACGATCCCGCGAAGCAGGGGACGACGGTCGCGGGGCTCCCGGTGCTCGGCCGGCTCGCCGACGCCGCACGCTTCGCCGATGCCGCGCTGATCGACGCGCTCGGCTCCCCCGGCACCTTCCGCCAGCGCGCCGCGATCATGGCCCCGTTCGCCGAGGCCCGGTTCCTGACGGTCATCCATCCGTTGGCGCGGGTCTCGCCGCGCGCACGCATCGGTCCGGGATCGCTGCTCTATCCCTTCACCTTCGTCGGGCCCGACGCCGTGCTCGGCCGCCACGTGATCGCGCTCCCGCACGCCGGCATCCACCACGACACCCACGTGGGCGACTTCTCGATCCTCGCCTCGCAGGCCACGCTCGGCGGGAACGTGCTGGTGGGCAAAGGAGTGTATGTCGGGATGGGGGCATCGGTGCGCGAGGGAGTGCGCATCGGCGATGGAGCGATGATCGGAATGGGGGCCGCGGTCACGCAGGAGGTCGTTCCCGGTGCGGTCATGACGGGTGTGCCGGCGCGGCCACGGCCCTGATGCCTGCACCGCTCGACCTGACCGTGGTGGTGATGACGTTCGATGAGGTCGCCACCCTCGGCACCACCATCGATGAGATCCGCACCGAACTGTCACGCCTCGGGCGTCCCTGGGAGATCCTGATCGTCGACGACGGCTCCACCGACGGCTCGGGCGCCGCGGCCGATGCGCTCGCCGCGGCGGACCCGCACCTCCGGGTGGTCCATCACCCGGTGAACCGCGGGCTCGGCGGGGTCTACCGGACCGGATTCGAGCAGGCCGCGGCCACCTACGTCACCTTCTTTCCGGCGGACGGGCAGTTCCCCGCCGCGATCATCGGGCAGTTCCGTGCGGGGATCGAGGGCGTGGACCTGGTGCTCGGGCTCCTCCCGCCGCGCCACGACTCCCGGCTGGGTCACCTCCTCTCGACGATCGAGAAGGCGCTCTACCGGGTGGTGGTGGGGCCGATGCCCCCCTTCCAGGGGATCCTGCTCTTCCGCCGTGCGTTGCTCCAGGGGATGCGGCTCCGTTCCGAGGGGCGCGGCTGGGGCATCCTGATGGAGTTCCTCCTCCGCGCGGTGCGGGGCGGCGCCCGATTCGTCAACCAACAGACCGTGCTGCGCGCGCGCACCGCCGGCCGCTCCAAGGTCAACAACCCGCGGACCATCCTCGCCAACGTTCGCCAGATGCTCGCCCTGCGGTCGCTCCTCGCCCCCGCTCCCGGTGTCCCCGTCACCCCTGGTCCACATGATGCCTGAGCTGCCGAAGATCTCCGTCATCGTCCCGGTGTACAATGAATTCAAGACCCTGGAGACGATCGTCACCAAGTTGCACGAGGTGCCGTTGCCGATGGAGATCATCTGCGTCAACGACGCCTCGAACGACGGCAGCGCGGAGGTGATGGATCGCCTCAAGGCGCAGGGGCGCATCCAGCAGGCGCTCCACCACCCGGTGAACCGCGGCAAGGGGGCGGCGCTCCGCACCGGCATCCAGGCCGCCACCGGCGACGTGATCGTGGTGCAGGACGCCGACCTCGAGTACGACCCCCAGGACCTTCCCCGCCTGCTCGGGCCCATCATCAGCGGCCGCGCCGACGCGGTGTTCGGTTCCCGCTTCCTGGGTGGTGATCACCGGGTGCTCTACTTCTGGCACTCGGTGGGCAACTCCCTCCTCACCCTCCTGTCGAACATGCTCACCGACCTGAACCTGACCGACATGGAGACCTGCTACAAGATGGTGAAGGCCGACGTGATGAAATCGCTCGTCTTCACCACCGATCGCTTCGGCTTCGAGCCGGAGATCACGGCGCGGCTGGCCCAGGCCAAGGCGCGCATCTGGGAAGTGTCGATCTCCTACTCCGGCCGCACCTATGCGGAGGGGAAGAAGATCGGCTGGAAGGACGGCGTCGCCGCCTTCTTCCACATCGTCCGCTTCAATCTCTTCCCTCCCGCCGGCTCTCGCCGATGAAGCGGGTCGTGCCGGCGCTCCGCCTCGGGGCCGCGGCGGCCTTCACCGCCCTGGCGCTCCTCCCGATCAGCACCTGGATCCCGGGCGGGCACTCGGCGCCATTCTATCCCAGCCTCCTCGGCGAGTGGTGGAGCGGCACGCTGATCGCCGTCGGCGGGGGCGTGGTGCTCGCGGTGGCCTCGCGGCGGATGGACGGGCTCTGGCACCCGGGAGCGTGGACCGGCGCCACGGACGGCGCCGGTCTCCTCGTGTCCCGGCGCAGCGCGCTGGTCGCGCTCGCGGCCACCGCGCTCTACGTCGCGGTCTCCTGGCTCGTCTTCTCGGCCCGTCCCCTGCTGATCGACGAGATCATCCAGGTCTGGCAGGCCCGCGTCTACGCGAGCGGTCATCTCTGGGTCCCCTCGCCCGGGTACCCCGATCTCTACGGCGCGATGCACCTCGTCGACCACGCCGGCAGGGTCTTCGGGCAGTTCCCCGCCGGCGGACCCGCGATGCTGGCACTCGGATCCCTGCTCCACGCCGAGTGGCTGGTGGGGCCGGTGTTCGCGGGGCTCGGTGTGCTCGCGTGGGCCGCCTTCCTGCGCCGGCTCGAGGAGCCGGATACGCCGGGCACCAACGCCCTGCTCCTCTTCGCCTTCGCGCCGTTCGCCGTGTTCATGTCGGCGTCGCACATGAACCACGTCACATCGCTCGCGTGGATCGTGATGGGGATGGCGGCCCTGGCCGCGGTCACCGGCTCCGAACGCCCGCGCCCGTGGGTGGCGCTCGCCGCCGGCCTCGCCTTCGGGCTGGCCGGAAGCATCCGTCCGGTGGACGCGCTCGCCTTCGGCGGGCCGGCGGGGCTCTGGCTCTTCGTCCGCGCGGTGCGCGACCACCGCCGCATCCCTGAGTGCGTGCTCACCGCCGTCGGGATGGCGATCCCCCTCGGCGTCACCCTCTGGGTCAACACCCAGACCACCGGGCACGCGCTCCTCTTCGGCTACACCCAGCTCTGGGGCGCCGGGCACGAACTCGGCTTCCACGCCTCCCCCTGGGGGCCGCCACACACGCCGGCGCGCGGGATCGAGCTGGTCAATCTCTACCTGCTCCACCTCGGATCGTATTTCCTGGAGACGCCGTTCCCGGCGCTCCTTCCCGCCCTCGCGGTCTTCGCCTTCGGACGCGCCTGGCGCCCGCTGGAGCGGTATCTGGTCACCTCGAGCGCGCTCCTGGTCGGGCTCTATTGGGCCTACTGGCACAACGGGAACTTCCTCGGCCCGCGCTTCTTCTATCCGCTCCTCCCCATCCTGGCCCTCTGGACCGCGCGCTTCGGCGCGGTCCTGCGGGACAAGTGGGGGACCGACGGGCTGGCGATCCGCGTCTGGGTCTACACCGCGGCGGTCGGCGCGCTGATCGCCCTGATGATCAACATCCCCATCCGGGCCAAGCAGTACGGCCACGCCTTCCTTTCGCTCCGGTGGCCGGCCGGGGACGTCGCGGTCACGGAGGACGTCCAGAACGCCCTCGTGTTGGTACGCGAGAGCTGGGGCGCCCAGACATTGGCGCGGATGTGGGGATTGGGCGTGCCGCGGAGCGAGGCCGACTTCATCTACCAGCGCACCGACATGTGCGTGATGGAGCAGGAGCTGGAGCAGCTGGAGCGTGCAGGGGCCGCCGGACCCGCCGCCACCACCGCACTCCTCGCCCTGACCGGCGACTCCGCGCGCCTGGTCGACTCGGTCCTCTCCACCGACCACACCGAGCCGATGCTGCCGGGCACGGTCTACGGCCCCGCCTGTCAGGCGCGGCTGCGTGACGACACCCAGGGCTTCACGCTCTACCCGCCGCTGCTGCTCGACGACGAGTCGGGGAACGTCTACGTGCGCGACCTGCACGCGCGGGACACCCTGGCCCTGCTCGCGCATCCCGGGCGTCCGATCTTCCTGCTCGTTCCCGCCGACACCACCCTCGGCGGGCTCCCCCAGTTCGTTCCCGTCCGGCGCGACTCGCTGCTGGCCGACTGGGGATTGCTACCGGGGTGGCGCGTCGAGTAGCGTGGCCGCGCCGGTGGTGCGATCTACCAGCCACGCCGCCCGGTCGGGCGCCAACCGCCGCAGTTCGTCGTTCCGCACTCCCAGGTCATGCACGATCCAGGTCCGTGCCCCGACCCAATCGGGGTCGTTGACCACGAGCACCGGCTGCCCCGTCGGGTCGGGAGCCTCACGGATGAACCAGATGGTCTTCCCCGGTTCGCTCCCGATGAATGTCATGAATCGGTCGGTCGCGGCGGCCCGCTCGGCCCGGAAGGCCCGGTATCCCCGGCCATCGACCACAGAGAGCACCAGCAACACCGGTGCAGCGAGCAGCACCAGCGCTCCGAGCTTCTCCTTCCCCGACTCCCCCCATCCCCGTCGCGCGAGCCACGCGGCCCCCGCCCCCGCGGCCAGCAGCCAGACCGGCGTCGCTTCTGCGTAGTACAGGGTCCAGCGCGACTCGTGCCCCCAGACGAGGTGGCCCAGGAAGAGGAGCGCCCCCGATCCGACACCGATCCATCCCGGTCTCCCGAGCGCGAGGAGCCCGAGGAGTACCAGCGGTATCAGCACCACCCGCCAGCCGTTCCAGGTCATCCGCATTACCCATTGCACCCGCTCGAGCAGCGTCCGGGGGAGACGCGCCACCGTGTGCGCGCGGTGTACGGCGAGCAGGTGGGAGGCGATCGGCGCGAAGTCGGCGGCGGGAGCGCGGAGCGGCGGAGTCGAGTCGATGGCGAACCCGAGCCGATCCCAGGGCAGGTACGTCGCGGTGTACTGCGCGAGCGGTGACTCGGTCCACCGCCCGGTGGTGGCGTGATCCCAGAAGGGGAGGATCGCGAGGAGCGCAATTCCCGCCAGCCCGGCGCGGAGTCCGTCGCCCCACGCTTTCCGCCGCACGATCGCGACCGCGGCGATGACGATGATCGGCGAGCCGAGCAGGACGGCGGTGTAGGGCCGGGTCACCGCCGTCCAGCCGAGCGCAAGCGCGGTGAAAACGAGCCAGCGTTGCCCGGCGCCATCGTGCCAGCGCCAGAGGGTCCAGAGCGCCGTGAGCCAGCCGGCGGCGCTCGTGATCTCAGAGAAATAGGAGCTCTGCCACGCCATCGTCATCGGCGTGAGCACCCAGGCGCACCAGGTGAGGAGTGCCGCGCCTGACCCCGCGATCCGCCGCGCGAGCAGGAAGACCAGCGCCCCGGTGGCGATGAGGAGGAGCGCGGGCACCAGCCAGGGAAGCCCCAGCGCCACCCCGGGTGCCAGCACGAGGCTCTGCCCCGGCGGGTACTTGGCGTAGGTGTGCGGGGTGACCATCACCCACGGCTGCTCGAAGAATTCGGGGATCGGCGCTGGCGGTCCGGCGATCTGGCCGTGCGCCAGCAGGCGGGCCTGCAGCAGGTAGGCGTTCTCGTCGGTCGAGATCGGCGTCATCCGGAGCCCGCCGCCCCCGACCCAGCCCAGGAGGAGGGCGGTGAGGATACCGAGCAGGAGCGGGAGCGACCGGCCGTTGAGCAGGGCGGCGCAACGCTCCATTGCACGCGCGGGGAGACGCCCCACCACGGCGAAGGCGACCGCCAGCGCCAGGAGCGCGAAGGCCGCCGAGGGCGCGGGGGTCACGACAAGGTGCTCAATGCGAGCGCTGGGGGCCGCCGATATCCGTCGCCGTGCTGGTCGGGAAGCGGACCCGCCACTGCCCGATGGGGGTGCCGGCCCGGAGGTTCTGGGTCGCGCGGATGGCCATGGTGTGGTAAAAGGTCCGGTCCAGGCCGATCGAGTCGCCAGCCAGCGCGATCCGTCGCGCCTGTTCGTAGCGTCCCATGATGGCGAGGCAGGCGAGCAGGGAGGCGCGCACGTCGCTACGCTGCGGGACGGCCTGCAGGACTTCCTCATACACGATCGTCGGTCCGATGCAGGCGCCGTTGGAGAGGCGTCCGCGATCCGCGACGAATTTGAGCACCACCGGATTATCCTCCCGGAGCGCCAGGGAGGCGCGGACCTCGGCCCGCGCCCCGGCGGTGTCGCCGACGTTCGAGAGCACCATCCCATAGGTCAGGTGGGTGCGCCAGCTGAGGGGGGCAAGGGCCACCGAGCGCACCGTCCAGATCACCGGGGAGCGCCAGTCGACACAGCGCATTGCCGAACGCAGCATCCCGACGCTGAGGAGTGCCCCGACTCCCCAGAGTCCCACCCGCGACCACACCGGACCCAGCCGGTCGTGGGCGTTGACCATCGGGGTCAAGAGCGCCGCCAGCGCGATCACCACGCCCACGCTCGGAAGGAAGAGCGTCCGCTCGGCGATCAGCACACCGGTCGGGATCACGATGTTGGCCACCGGGCCCAGCGCGAGACCGATCCAGACGAGCCCCCACGCCAAGGCCGGCATCCGCCGCCAGGCGAGGATGGTGGCGAGCACGAGGCTCGCGACCGCGACTGCGCCGGCGGTCTCGCGCGGCGTCCACCCGGCACCAGGGACCCACTCCATCAAGCTCCATTCATCCTGGAGATGGGCCGGCCAGAGGAAGAGGCGGAGCCATTCGGCGGGTACGCCGGCCATGGTGTGGATGCGGGCGAGGAGCCCGCCCGCCAGCGCCTCCTGGGGACCGGTGCCGGAGGCCGTGCCCAGCACCTGGCCCCGGGTAAACCAGAACAGCACGGCGATCAGGGCGATGACCCCGTAGTGGGAGCGCCACCGGCGCCACCGCGCGCGGAAGGGCTCGGCGGTGGGATCGACCAGCAGGTCCGCCGCGATGAGGAGTGCCGGGAAGACCAGTGCGTGCTCCTTGAAGAACAGTGCCACTACGAAGAGCAGGCTCTCTGCGCTTGCCGTCGCCCCGACTTCCCGGGTGCCGCGGTTGGCGTCGATGTGCCACGCCACCCCCCAGCAGAGGAGGGCGGCGACGATCAGTTCCGACTGGCTCACCGCCTCGACCAGCGCTTCGACGTGCACCGGATGCACCGCGAAGACTGCCGCGCCCACCCACGCCGCCGGAAGCGGCGCGACCCGCTTGAGCACCGCCCACACCGCGAGGCAGGAGGCGCCGTAGGCGGCCAGCGAGCAGAGGCGGAACAGGAACTCGTGGCCACCACCCAGCTGCCACTGGACCGTGAGCCAGGCGATGGACAGGGGACGATAGAGCTCGCCGCTGTCGGCCGGGGGCCAATAGGCCGCGCTGAAGGCGCGCCAGACGCCGCTCCAGGATTTGACGAGCGGATTCTCGAGGATCAGCCCGATGTCGTCCCGAGTGAATTTGTTCGGGATGATGTTGCCCATCGCCAGTCCCGCGAGCAGCAGGAGTGCGATCGGGGCGGCCCACCGTTCGAGGCGGCGTTGGTCCAGGAAGTGGAAGGGCGCAGTCATGATCGGGGGAACTTAGCACCCCCAGGGGAGAGGGAAAGCGACCGGCGTCTTGCAGAATGGGGGAGCGCCGCGCCTCGGCGATCCGACGTTCGATCAGTACCACGCTTCGCAAGCCACTCGCGGACAAGGACTTAGCGCGAACGACCAAACATTGTGGCGAGCGGCATATGGATTGCGCTACCCCGGGATGCTGTGCGGGGGTGTTCGCGCGTCCCTCCGTTGTTCTCGGCATCTTGCGCCCTTCCCCCCGCTCCCCTGAGGCATCATGGATCGCAAGGGCTTTACCCTGATCGAGCTGCTCATCGTCGTCGTGATCATCGGCATCCTGGCCGCGATCGCGATCCCGAAGTTCAGCAACACGAAGGAAAAGGCGGTCCTCGCCTCGATGAAGTCGGACCTTCGGAACCTGGCCTCGGCCCAGGAGTCCTATTACTCCGACTACACCCAGTATATGAGCGCCGCGTCGTCGGGCTCGTATTACAAGGGTTCGGCCGGCAACATCGTCCTGTTCACCGGCAGCACCAGCTGGACCGCCGCGGTCACCAACCCGGGCTCGTCCAAGACCTGCACCATGTCGGGCAACTCGGGCGCCACGGACGAAGGCACGCCGCTCTGTCCGTGAGCTGACCGGATCGCTGGATCGGGGTGGCGGGCTTCGGCCCGCCACTCTTTTTCATGCCCGCGAAGGTCCGAGGCCTTGCAAAATGGAGGTGCCGGGTTCCCGAGCGGTCGACCGTCAACTTTTTCGACACCCTACAAGTCATTTCATGATAATGACTTAGAGGAATTGGCCAAACAACCCTCGAGTGGCATACGGATTGCCCTTCTGTCCAACGCAGTGCGGGGGTGGTGACTTCGGCCTCCGCCGCAGGCAGCAC
>JANLXK010000319.1:0-2860 GCA_031365045.1 Gemmatimonadota bacterium
GATCAGACACCGGACCGACCGTAACTGAGGGTAGGAGGGGAAGTTAAACGGAGAGCGCCCAGAACGCATATCGCGCCTGAGCGTCCGATCGCTCCGTTCGTCCGCCCTCTCCCCCCGGCCCCCTCTCCCTCGAACAACCTCACCCCCCGACCCCCTCTCCCTTACGGGAGAGGGGGAGCCGCCTCGATCTGTTCCCCCTCTCCCGTAAGGGAGAGGGGGTCAGGGGGTGAGGTCATCCCGGCGGCCACTTCATCGGCCGGCCACCCAGCAGGTGCACATGCAGGTGGTGCACCGTCTGCCCGCCGTCGGTGCCGGTGTTGGCGACGATCCGATAGCCCCGGTTGTCGAGCCCCTTGTCGGTGGCGACCTGGGCCGCGACGTGGACGAGGTGCCCGATCACCTGCTCACTGGCGTCGCGGGCGGCGGGAAAGTGACTCCGCGGCAACACCAGGACGTGGATCGGGGCCTGGGGCGAGATGTCCTCGATGGCGATGGCGTCGTTGGTCTCGCGGACGATCTTCGCGGGGATCTGGCCGGCGACGATCTTGCAGAAGATGCAGTCGTTCACGTGGATGCCCTCCGTCGTGCAGTGCCCGCCCAGGCCGCCGCGGCGAGGGCCGCGGTCTCGAACCGCAGGACGTTACGTCCCAAGCTGGCGCGATGGAAGCCCGCCCGCGCCGCCGCCGCCACCTCCTCCGCCGTAAGCCCCCCTTCGGGGCCCACCAGCACGGTCACGGGGTCGATCGGGTGGGCGATCGCCGGCAGCACGTCGCCGTCGCGATCGAGCACGTAGCATTGCCCGTTCCGCCGCTCGGAGAGGAACTTCTCGATCCCCACCGGCGACACGACCCGCGGCGCCCACGCCCCTTCGCTCTGCTTGAGCGCCTCCACCGCGCGCTTCCGGATCCGCTCGATGTGCCCATCTCGCACCCGGCTCGCCACGTTGAGGGTCCGCTGGGTCTCGAGCGGCACGATCTCGGTCACGCCGAGTTCGGTCGCCTTCTCGGCCAGCCAGAGGAAACGGTCCTTGTCCCCCGCCCCCACCGCCACGACCAGCTCCGGCGGGGGCGGCTCCCGTTCGATCCGGTCGAGGGTGACGTGCGCGCCGTGGTCGGAGAGGTCGACCTCGCCGTAGCCGACCACCCCTTCCCCATCCACGATCCGGATGATCTCCCGCTCGCCGCCCCGCCGCACGCGCAGATGATGCGCCTCGGTGGCGTCCAGCGACACGCTCGCCCCCTGCTTCAGGGTGCCGGGGGTGGCGAGCAGGGTGATCACTTGACCCGCGCCGTGCACGACCACCACCCGGCGTCGCGCACCTCGTCGATCACCACGAACCCCGCCTGCTCGAGCTCCGGCTTGAAGAGCACCACTTCCGTGTCCTCCATCCCGGCGAAGATCGCGATCCCCCGCGACGCCAGCGCGCCCTTGATCGCGGGGAGGAGGAGCACGTTCACGTTCCGCAGGATGTTGGACAACACGATGTCGGCCGGGGCGCCGAGCTGGGCGAGCTCTCCCGCGTCCCCTTCGAAGATCACGACCCGGTCGCTCACGCCGTTCCGCTCCACATTCCGCTCGGCCACGACATTCGCCTCGGCGTCGAACTCGATGGCCACCGCGCGGGCGGCACCGAGCTTGGCGGCGGCGATGGCGAGGATCCCGCTCCCCGACCCAAGATCGAGCACGCGGGCGCCTTGATGCGCCTGCCGGGACGCCTGGCGGGCCATCGCCCGATCGAGGAGGAGGATCGCGCCGCGCGTGCTGCCATGCTCACCGCTCCCGAAGGCGGTCTCGGGATCGACCACCACCACGACCTCGCCCGCCTTCGGCTCGACCGGCACCCAGCTGGGGGTGACGACGATCCGCCCGATCGTGCGGGGCCCGAGCCCCTTCTTCCACTCGGTGGTCCAGTCGGTGGCGGGGAGTTCGCGGATCTGGATCACGGGTGCGTGGTTCGTGGGGCTGCCCCCGTTCTGCGCGGCCGCGAAGGACGCATCGATCACGGTCCGTAACTCCAAGGCCTTCGCCTCGGTCTCGGTCCACGCGATCAGCGTGCCGTCGTCCAGCTCCTCGATGGCCTGGCCGGTCTGCTCGATGAGAAGCGCGGCCAGCGCCTCGCGTTCCTCTTCGGGCACCGTGACGTCGATGGCCCAGCCGCTCATGCGCCCAACGCGTCGCGCAGGCGGTCCCACAGCCCGTGCGTGGTCTTCTTCGGGGCCTCGCCTTCGAGCTTGGCGATCTCGCCGAAGAGCTTCTGCTGCTCCGCCGTCAGGAGCTCCGGGGTCCACACCGCGGTGCGGACAAGGAGACTCCCCTTCCCGTCGCTGCCGAGCTTGGGGAGTCCCTTCGAGCGCACGCGGAACACGGTCCCGCTCTGCGTGCCGGCGGGGACCTTCACCTTCTCGTCGCCGTAGGGGGACGGGACGGTAAAGGAGCCACCGAGCGCCGCCTGCGAGAACGAGAGCGCGAGGTCGTATACCAGGTCGTCGCCCTGGCGGGTCCACCGGTCGTCGTCCTTCACCTCGAGCATCACGAGGAGATCGCCGGGAGGGCCCCCGCGCGGGCCGGCCGATCCCTGGCCCCGGAGCGTGAGGTAGTTGGACGACGAGACGCCGGCCGGGATGTCCACCGCGACGGTCTTCTCCGCCTTGAGCCGCCCGTCGCCGCCGCACTTGTCACACGGATCCTTGATGACGGTCCCTTCGCCCGCGCAGGTGGGACAGGGCGAGACCGAGACGAACTGCCCGAACATGCTCTGCGCCGAGCGCTGCACCTCGCCCATCCCACGGCAGGTGGTGCAGGTGACCGGCTGGGTGCCCTTCTTGGCCCCCGTGCCGGCACAGGTCTCGCAGGTGGCCTG